>JBJTIJ010000431.1:0-6275 GCA_046094945.1 Planctomycetia bacterium
CCCCAAGGCCAGCCCACGGGCCGGCGAGCCCATGGAATGGCCCCGGCGCGCCAGGCCCGGGGCCGCCGCCGGCGCGGCCAAGGCGGCGCGAGCACCCCTGATTCTGGTCGCGCCGGGCGCAATGTGGACTACGGTCGTCCACATTCACCCCCGGGCCCCGGCCATGCTGCGCATCACCCGCCAGACCGACTACGGCATCGTCCTGCTGGCGCGCTTCGCCAGCCTGCCCCCGGGCACCGTGCGCAACGCCAAGGACCTCGCCGCCGAGGAGGGCTTGCCGGCCCCGATGGCCAGCAAGATCCTCAAGCTGCTCGGTCGCAGTGGCCTGCTGGCCTCGCACCGCGGGGCCACGGGTGGCTACAGCCTCGCGCGCCCGGCGCGCGAGATCAGCGTGGCCGACATCATTGCCGCCCTCGAGGGCCCCATCGCGCTCACCGAGTGCCTCGGGGCGCAGGAGCGGGGCTGCGCCATCAGCGCCTCGTGCCCCACGCGCCCCAACTGGGCGCGCATCAACCAGGCCATCGCCGGCGCGCTCGCCGGCGTGCACCTCGACGAGATGCTGCCCGGCGCCGGCCTCGCCAGCGCCAGCCTGGCCAGCAGCAGCGCGGCCAGCCCCCACCTGCACGCCGTGCAGGCCCTGCCTGCGCGCGAGGCCTAGCCCCATGAGCAATCCCACGACGCAGGCCGCCCCCGCCGCCGCCGACGACGACCCGCTCGCCCGCGCCACGCAGGGCGAGTACCGCTGGGGCTTCGTCACGCCCATCGAGAGCGAGGTGGCGCCCAAGGGCCTCTCCGAGGACGTGGTGCGCTTCATCAGCGCCAAGAAGCAGGAGCCGGCCTGGCTGCTGGAATGGCGGCTCAAGGCCTACCGCGCCTGGCTGGGCATGCGCGAGCCCACGTGGGCCAAGGTGAGCTACCCGCGCATCGACTACCAGGACATGTCCTACTGGGCCGCGCCCAAGGGCGCCGCGGGCAAGCCCAAGAGCCTCGAGGAGGTCGACCCCGAGCTGCTCAAGACCTACGAGAAGCTGGGCATCCCGCTGCAGGAGCGTGCGGCGCTGGCGGGCGTGGCCGTGGATGCCGTCTTCGACAGCGTGAGCGTGGCCACCACCTTCAAGGACAAGCTGGCCTCGCTGGGCATCCTCTTCTGCTCCTTCAGCGAGGCGGTGCGCGAGCACGGCGAGCTGGTGCAGCGCTGGCTGGGCAGCGTGGTGCCGCAGGGCGACAACTTCTTCGCCGCGCTCAACAGCGCGGTGTTCAGCGACGGCTCCTTCGTGTACGTGCCGCGCGGCGTGCGCTGCCCGATGGAGCTGAGCACCTACTTCCGCATCAACGCGGCCGACACCGGCCAGTTCGAGCGCACGCTCATCATCGCCGACGAGGGCGCCTCGGTCTCCTACCTAGAGGGCTGCACGGCCCCCAAGCGGGACGAGAACCAGCTGCACGCCGCCGTGGTCGAGCTGGTGGCGCTGGACGACGCCACGATCAAGTACAGCACCGTGCAGAACTGGTACCCGGGCGACGCCGAGGGGCGCGGCGGCATCTTCAACTTCGTCACCAAGCGCGGCGCCTGCCGCGGCCGGCGCTCGAAGATCTCCTGGACGCAGGTGGAGACCGGCTCCTCCATCACCTGGAAGTACCCCTCCTGCCTGCTGCTGGGCGACGACAGCGTCGGCGAGTTCTACAGCGTGGCGGTGGCCAACCACCGCCAGCAGGCCGACACGGGCCCCAAGATGGTGCACGTCGGCAAGCGCACCAAGAGCACCATCGTCAGCAAGGGCATCTCGGCCGGGCGCGGCCAGAACACCTACCGCGGGCTGGTGAAGATCATGCCGGGGGCCGAGGGCGCGCGCAACCACAGCCAGTGCGACTCGCTGCTGCTGGGCGAGCGCTGCGGCGCGCACACCTTCCCCTACCTGGAGGCGCGCAACCCCACGGCGCAGGTCGAGCACGAGGCCTCCACCTCGAAGATCAGCGAGGACCAGCTCTTCTACCTGCGCCAGCGCGGCATCAGCGCCGAGGACGCCGTGAGCATGATCGTCAACGGCTTCTGCAAGGACGTGCTGCGCGAGCTGCCCATGGAGTTCGCCGTCGAGGCGCGCAAGCTGCTCGGCGTGACGCTGGAAGGATCGGTCGGCTAGGCCGGCCCGGAGGCATCCCGATGACGCTCAGCATCCGCGACCTCGAGGCCCAGGTGGACGGCAAGCCCATCCTGCGCGGCCTGACGCTCGACGTGCGCCCCGGCGAGGTGCACGCCATCATGGGCCCCAACGGCAGCGGCAAGAGCACGCTGGCCTACGTGCTGGCCGGCCGCGAGGGCTACGAGGTGACCGGCGGCTCGGCCGCCTGGCAGGGCAAGGACCTGCTGGCCCTCGCGCCCGAGGAGCGCGCCCGCGAGGGCCTGTTCCTGGCCTTCCAGTACCCGGTGGAGATCCCGGGCATCAACAACGCCACCTTCCTGCGCGCCGCGCTCAACGCCCAGCGCAAGCACCGCGGCGAGCCCGAGGTGGACGCCATGGACTTCATGGCGCTGGCGCGCGAGAAGGCCCGCCTGCTGGAGATGGACGACCGCTTCCTGCTGCAACGCAACGTCAACGAGGGCTTCAGCGGCGGCGAGAAGAAGCGCAACGAGGTGCTGCAGATGCTGGTGCTGCAGCCGCGCCTGGCCGTGCTCGACGAGACCGACTCGGGCCTGGACATCGACGCGCTGCGCGTGGTGGCCCGGGGCGTGAATGCGCTGCGCGACGGCCAGCGCTCCTTCGTGGTCATCACCCACTACCAGCGCCTGCTGGACCTGATCGTGCCCGACGTGGTGCACGTGCTGGCCGGCGGGCGCATCGCCCGCACGGGCGGCCGCGAGCTGGCGCTGGAACTGGAGGAGCAGGGCTACGCCTTCCTGGGCGCGCAGCCCGGCGCCGGCACGGCCGGCCCCGCCGCGGGGAGCACGGCGCGATGAGCCCGGCGGCCGGTCCCGCACCCGCGCCGGCACCCTCGCCGGCCCCGGCGCCTGCCCCGGCCCGCGGCGGCTGGCGCAGCGCCTTCGAGCGCCACGAGGCGCCGCGCGCGCCGTGGCTCGACGGCCTGCGGCGCGCCGCGATGGAGCACTTCCTGGCCGAGGGCTTCCCCACGCCGCGCCACGAGGACTGGCTCTCCACCAGCCTGGCGCCGCTGGAGCAGGCCCAGTTCAGCCCGCTGCCGCTGGCGCCGGCGCCCGTGGGCTGCGCGGCCATCGACCCGGTGCTGCGCGCCCTGCCGCGCGCCGGGCGCGTGGTGTTCGTGGACGGGCGCCTGCACGCAGGGCTCTCGGCGCCGCTGCCGGCCGGCGTGCGCGTCACGCCGCTCGAGCAGGCGCTGGCCACGCGTCGCGACGTGCTCGAGCCGCTGCTGATGCTGCCGCCCGAGGAGCAGGAGCACCCCTTCGTGCGCCTGGGCACGGCCTTCCTGGGCCAGGGCCTGCTGGTGGAGGTGGAGCCGGGCGCCGCGCTGGCCGAGCCGCTGGTGCTGCAGCACGTGCGCACCAAGGACGTGGGCCCGCTGGCCCTGCACCCGCGCACCGTGGTGCTGGCGGGCGAGCGCTCGCGCGCCACCGTGTTCGAGTCGTTCGTGGGGCTGGGCAGCGGACACGACCTCACCAACGCGCTCACGCAGGTGGCCCTGGCCCCGGGCGCGCGCCTCGAGCACCTGCGCGTGCAGCGCGAGGGCTATGGCACCTCGCACGTGGGCCTGCTCAAGGCGCGCGTCGAGCGCGACGCGGCCCTGCACGCGGTGGTGCTCTGCTTCGGCGCGGCGCTGGCCCGGCTGGAGACCGACGTGGCGCTGGTGGGCCCGGGCGCCAGCGCCGCGCTCGACGCCCTCTACGTGCTGGACGGCGCACGCCGCGCCGACCTCGTCTCGCGCGTGGCGCACCTGGTGCCGCACGCCACCAGCCGCCAGCTGGTCAAGGGCGTGCTCGACGGCGAGAGCCGCGGCGCCTTCACCGGCCGGGTGCGCGTGGCGCCCGGCGCCCTCAAGACCGACGCCCGGCAGGGCAGCCACAACCTGCTGCTCTCGCCGCGCGCGCTGGTGGAGTCGCGCCCGCAGCTGGAGATCGACGCCGACGACGTGAAGTGCTCGCACGGCGCCACGGTGGGCCGGCTGGACGCCACGGCGCTCTTCTACCTGCGCAGCCGCGGCATCGGCGAGGCGCAGGCGCGCCAGCTGCTGGTGCACGCCTTCGCCGCCGAGGTGCTCTCGCACCTGCCCGACGGGCTGGCGCGCGGCGCCCTCGACCAGGTGCTGGCCGGCGGGCTGCACGAGGCCATCTCGCCGGGGCGCGCGCCGTGAGCCCCGCCCCTGCGGCCCCCGCCGCCGGCACGCCCGCGCGCGGCACGCGCGCGCTCGACGTGCAGGCCGTGCGCGCCGAGTTCCCCATCCTGGCGCGGCGCGTGCACGGCAAGCCGCTGGTGTACCTCGATCACGCGGCCACCACGCAGAAGCCGCGCGCGGTGCTGGAGGCGCTCGACACCTACTACCGCCAGCACAACGCCAACGTGCACCGCGCCGTGCACCTGCTCTCGGCCGAGGCCACGCAGGCCTACGACCGCGCCCGCGAGCGCGTGCGCGACTTCCTCGGCGCGCGCGACGCGCGCGAGGTGGTCTTCGTGCGCGGCACCACGGAGGCCATCAACGTGGTGGCCCAGGGCTGGCTGCGGCCGCGCCTGCAGCCCGGCGACGAGGTGCTCGTCAGCGCCATGGAGCACCACAGCAACCTGGTGCCCTGGCAGATGGTGGCCGCCGCGGCCCGCGCCCGCGTGCGCTACGTGCCCTACAGCGACGCGGGCGTGCTCGACCTCGACGCACTCTCCAGCCTGCTGGGGCCGCGCACGCGCCTGCTGGCCGTGGGCCACGTCAGCAACGCGCTGGGCACCGTGCACCCGGTGGCCGAGATCGTGCGCCGGGCGCATGCGCAGGGCGTTCCGGTGCTGGTGGACGGCGCGCAGGGCGCGCCCCACCTGCTGGCCGACGTGCAGGCGCTGGGCTGCGACTTCTACGCCTTCTCGGGCCACAAGGTGTACGGCCCCACCGGCATCGGCGTGCTCTGGGGCCGGCGCGAGCGCCTCGAGGAAGTCGAGCCGGTGCAGGGCGGCGGCGACATGATCCGCACCGTCACGCTCGAGGGCAGCACCTGGGCCGACCTGCCGGCGCGCCTGGAGGCCGGCACGCCGCACATCGCGGGCGCCATCGGGCTGGGCGCGGCGCTGGACTGGCTGTCGGCCTTCGACCGGGCTGCCGTGCAGGCCCACGAGGCCGACGTGGCCGCCTACGGCGCACAGCGCCTGGCCGCGCTGCCGCGCACGCGGCTCATCGGCACGCCGCCCGTGCGCGCGGGCGTG
Source organism: Planctomycetia bacterium (assembly GCA_046094945.1). Taxonomy (GTDB): domain Bacteria; phylum Planctomycetota; class PLA2; order PLA2; family JAEUHO01; genus CAXQZU01. Next base: position 5,373 of record JBJTIJ010000431.1, read on the forward strand.
GCCTCCTTCGTGGTGGACGGCGTGCACCCGCACGACCTGGGCACCATCCTGGACCGCGAGGGCGTGGCCATCCGCACCGGCCACCACTGCGCCCAGCCCGTCATGGACCGCTACGGCGTGCCGGCCACCGCGCGCGCCTCCTTCGGCATCACCTCCACGCGCGAGGAGGTGGACGCGCTGTGCGCGGCCGTCGAGAAGGCCATCCGCATGTTCGTGCGCTGAGGAGGCTCTCGTGTCCGAGCTGGGCGACCTGTACCAAGAGCTGATCCTCGACCACAACCGCAGCCCGCGGAACTTCCGCCGGCTCGAGCCCTGCAGCGCCCGCGCCGAGGGCCACAACCCGCTGTGCGGCGACCGCGTCACGGTGTTCGTGCAGCGCGAGGGCCCGCGCCTGTCCGCCGTCACCTTCCAGGGCCAGGGCTGCGCCATCTCCACGGCCTCGGCCTCGCTGATGACCGAGGCCACCACGGGCCGCAGCGAGGCGGAGGTGCGCGCCCTCTTCGCGCGCGTGCATGCCCTGCTCACGGCCACGCCCGAGGCGGCGCCGGCCGCCGCCGAGGGGCTGGGCAAGCTGGCCGCGTTCTCCGGCGTGAGCGAGTTCCCCATGCGCGTGAAGTGCGCCTCGCTGGCCTGGCACACGCTGCTGGCGGCCCTCGACGGCAGCCAGCAGCCGGTGCGCACCGAGGAGGAGGGCGCATGAGCGACCGCAGCACGCCGCAGCCGCCGACGCCGCCCGCGCGCGGCCCCGATCCCTGGCCCACGGGCGGCACGCCGCGCCCGCCCTCGCCGCCGCCGCCGCCCGCCGTGGCCTACCCGCCGCTGCCGCCGGGCGCGGCGTGCCGCCCGTGGGCCCGGGATCGGGGCCGCGCGCGGGCGGCGTCGGCGGCTGCGGCGGGCGGCGGG
>JBJTIJ010000432.1:0-1579 GCA_046094945.1 Planctomycetia bacterium
CAGGTTCTCGACGCGCACCACCGTGCCGTGCTGCGCCGCCGCGGGCGCCACGGTGCCCACCTCGCCCTCGCGGTCCTCGATGGCATGGCCCGCGGCGGCCTCGCGCGTGCGCGACACGATGCGCGCGCGCGACACGCTGCCGATGCTGGCCAGCGCCTCGCCCCGGAAGCCGAGGCTGGCCACATGCTCGAGGTCGCCCACGGCCGAGATCTTGCTGGTGGCATGCGGCGCGAAGGCCAGCGCGAGGTCATCGGGGTCCATGCCCCAGCCGTCATCGGCCACCTCGATGAGCGCCTTGCCACCGTCTTCCAGCCGCACGCGGATGCGGCGCGCGCCGGCGTCGAGAGCGGTCTCGACCAGCTCCTTGACCACCGAGGCCGGCCGCTCCACCACCTCGCCGGCCGCGATCTGGTTGACGACATGCGTGTCCAGGCGTCGGATGCGTGCCACGGCGGGCGCGAGGCTACGGTCGCTGGGGGACGGGGGCCACGAGCGCCACGACCAGCCGCGTGAGCGCCGTGGCCGCCGGCACCTGCCCCGACTTGAAGCCCTCCTCGGCCTCGAGGAAGTGCGTGTTGAGCTGCTGCCAGGCGCGCGGCGCCATGCGCCGGCAGCGCCGCAGCCAGGGCTCGGCGCGGAAGGCCGGCAGCCCGGCCGAGCGCGCCACCTCGCCCTCGGGCTCGCCGCGGGACAGCGCCTCGGCGCCGGCCAGCGCGCGGCGCCAGCCGGCGTGCAGCACGGAGCAGAGCATCGGGCAGAGGGCCTCGGGCTGGGCGATGGTGCCCCCCCGCCCATCGGTCACGCCCTGCGCCAGCGCCGACTCCAGCTGGGCCAGCGCCTCGGCCCGGCGGCCGTCGAGCACCGCCTCCACCAGGCCCCAGGCGGCCTCCTCGCGCGTGCCGGCGAAGCAGGCCTCCAGGTCGTCGGCCGAGAGGCTGGCCCGCGCGCCCGCGTGGCGCGCCAGCGTCTCGAGCGCTTGCTCGAGCTCGCCCAGCTCGCTGCCCACGCGTCGCGTGAGGGCGTGCGCCTCCTGCAACGCCAGCGCCTTGCCGTGCGCCTGGCGCGCGCGGCGCACGAGGTGGCGGCCCAGCTCGTGCTCGTGCTCGGCCGCGCCCCGGTCCCACGGGCCCGGGGCGTCGTAGAGCGGGCGGCAGTCCACGACCAGCGCACCCTTCTTCACCAGCGTGGCCAGCGGGATGGCGCCCTGGCCCTTGACGGGCCGCGCCGTGGCCAGCACCAGCAGCGAGCCGGCGATGCGCGCCTCCAGCGCCGGCTCGGCCAGTGCCACCATGGGGCTGCGCAGCTTGCGCGCGGGGGCGGTCGCCTCGCCGCCTTGCCCGGCACCCTCGTCCGGCTCGTGTCCGTCGTCGTCGGGGTCGTCCGCGCCCGCGCCCGGCGCGCCCAGCGCCTCCGGGTGGTCGACCACCACGAGCCGTCCGCCCCCGAACAGGCTGCCCGCGCGCAGTTCCTCGGCGGCCCCGAAGGCCTGCTCGCGCTGCTGGCTGTCGCGCGCGTTCAGGCGCGTGCACGACCCGCCCGGGTCGCCCTCGGGGAAAAGGCGCTGGCGCAGCGCCGCCAC
>JBJTIJ010000433.1:0-4679 GCA_046094945.1 Planctomycetia bacterium
GCGCGCGCCGTGGCCTGCCCCGTGTCCTGAGCCGGCGCCGCGGGCGCGATCTGCTGGCCGCCCGACTGGGCCTGGCGTCGGCAGCCAAGAGCATCCCAGCTGCCTTGCGTGCTGCCTCGCAGGCGCGGTGGCCTCGGAGGCTCGGTCGCCTCGTGCGAGGGTGCCCAGCTGCCTCGGGGGTCGACTCCTGCATTCAGGACGCGTGGGCGATCGTCAGGCCATGGGCCACCCGCCGCGACCGGATCTGGGTCGCGAGGCAGGCGGCCCGGGAGACCGCGACCGGGGGCCGGTAGCCGAGGTGAGGTGCGATCGGGTCGCGGCGGTGGAGTTCGGGGGTGCTCGTGCCCTTCTCCCAGCGGCAGCATGCCGACGCCTCGACCTTGAGGCGCTTGGCCATGGCCGTTCGGCTGAGGCCGAGTTCGAGCCTTCGGCGCTGGAGGTGGTCGCCGAGGTGGTGGAGGCGCTCGGGAGGCCGGGCGGTGGGGCCCTTCACGGCTCGGAGGGTCCAGTGGCAGGAAGGCCACGCAGCCCTGCCCCTGTGGGTGGGCCGCGGCGGTAGGCTCTCCGCATGCCGGACTCGCACCGCCTCACGCGTGCCCCCGCTGCGCTGCGGGCGCCTGCGCGCCCGCGTGGCGTCCTGCGCTGCCTGTGGGCGCTGGCGGCCCTGGGCGGCCTGTGCGGGCCCGCCCGCGGCTCGCTGGGGGCCGACGAGCCGCCGCTGCCCGGCGCGCCGCCGGTGCCGCCGGACGCGCCCGCGCAGGCGCCCGAGGCGCCGGGGGGCGCCCCGCCGGCGTGGGCCGAGCAGGTGCAGGGCTGGGTGCGCGACCGGGCCTCGGAGCGCTACGAGGTGCGCGAGCGGGCCCGCGAGCAGCTCGAGGCGCAGGGCACGCGCGCTCCCGAGGTGCTGCGGGCGCACGCCGACGATCCCGACCCCGAGGTGCGCCGCACCGTGCGCGCGCTGCTGGCGCGGCTGGAGAAGGTGGCCGAGGCGTTGCCGGCCCCCGCGCAGGACCTCGCCGCGATCGGCTGCGTGCAGGTGCGCGCCGAGGGCCTGGCGCTGGGCCGCGTGCTGGCCGAGCTGGGCACGGCGCTGGGCGGGCGGCTCGTCGCGCCGGCCGGCGCCCTGCAGGCGCTGCTGGGCACGCTGCCGGCCGTGGAGGCCGAGCCCGCCTTCGCCGCCGTCGAGCGCGTGGCGGCGGCCGCCGGCCTCGTGGCGCCCGAGCCCTTCGATGGGCAGGGCCAGCTGGTGCTGCGCGCGGCCGCAGCCGGCGCCGAGGTGTCGCCCGCGGGCTCGGCGGGGCCGGTGCGCGTGCGCGCCACGCGCGTGGAGGCCGCGCGCCCGCTGGGCGTGGAGGGGCCGGTGACGCACGGCCTCACGCTCGAGCTGCAGTTCGCGCCCGCCGTGCAGCTGGTCACCTACCGCACGCCGCGCGTGCGCCGCGCGGAGGATGCCGCCGGCCGCGCGTGGAAGGCGCAGGCCGGCGGCGACGCCAACACGACCTACGGCGTGGGCGGCGACACGCGCCGCGTGGAGTCGCGCATCACGCTGGAGCGCACCGACCCGCAGGCGGCCGAGCGCCTGGCGCGGCTGGACCTGCTGCTGGAGCTGCGCCTGCGCCACGACCGGCGCGAGGCGCTCTTCGAGCGCCTCGACGGCCTGCCGCGCCCGCTGCTGCTGCCCGGGGCCGAGGTGGTGCTGGAGGAGGCGGCCCCGGCCGAGGGGCGCAGCGACAGCTGGAGCCTGGCGGTGGCCTGCCGCCTGGACAGCGAGGTGGCGCGCGCCAGCGTGGACGTGTGGGTGGACTTGAGCGACGGCACGCGCCGGCGCATGCAGCCCATGGGCGGGCGCTCCTCCAGCAGCGCCGACGGGCGGCTGCGCCTCGTGGGCCGCATCCATGGCCTGGGCGAGGCCACGCCGCGGGCCGTGCGCGTGGCGTGGTACGCGCGCGAGGTGCAAGGCGACCTGGCCGTGAGCCTCGCCGACGTGCCGCTGCGCTGAGCGTGCGGCGCCCGCGGCCGCGCCTCCCGGCGCGGCTTCGCGCTGCGGCGGCCGCCTGCGAGACTGCGCGCGTGCCTGCCCTCGTGCGCCGCCTCCAGCTGCTGGGCCTGCTGGTGGTGGCGCTGGCAGCCTTCCTGCCGCACCACGAGCGCCTGGCGCGCCCGGGGCAGGCGCCGCTGCCCTCGCGCGCCGAGCGCCAGGAGCGGCCGGCCGAGGTGCTGGCGAGTGCGCTGGTCCGCGACCTCGCCGAGGGCTCGGCCGGGCGCCACCTGTGGGAGGCGCGTCGCTGGTACCCCTACGTGCTGGTGCTGCTGTGGGCGCTGGCGCTGGGGCTGGCGGCCTGGAGGCCGGCGTGGCGCACGGGCGTGGGCACGGGCCTGATGCTCGTGGCGCTGGCGCTGGCCGTGCTGGAGGCCTGCTACCTCGCCGTGGAGTACGAGCCGCTGCTGCCGCACCTGCTGGGCCCCGTGGAGGGGCTGCTGGCCTGGGCGCTGGTGCTGGCCGTGCTCTTCGCGCGGCGCGCGCCCGACCGCTCGCTGGGCGCGGTGGAGGCGCACGTGGCCGCGCAGGCGCTGCTCTCGTGGCTGCACCTGCTCACGTTGCCGGCCACCGAGGCACGCTGCTGGCTGGGCGAGCACGGCACGCTGGCCGTGGCGGGCGCCGTGTGCGCCAACTTCCAGCCGGCCTTCTGGGCCGCGGTGCTGGGCCTGCTGGCGATGTGGCTGCCCACCTGCCTGCGGCGCGTCGTGGCGCAGGACGCGCCCACGGCCTAGTGGCCTTGCCGCGCCCTGCGGGGGGGCGCAGGCCCAAGGGCCGGCTTGCCTGCCCGCACGCGCCCGGGGCACGTGCCTGCGGGGCGCCCGCCAGGGGGCGCCTTGGCACGGGCAGCTGCCTAGGGGCAGCTGCCTAGGGGCAGGTGCCGCCGGTGCCCTCGATGTTGTTGTTCGGGTCGCGCACCGTGAGGCAGCCCGTCGTCACCGTACCCAGCGTGGCCGTGACGTTGTCGGCGGTGCCCGGCTGGTCGACCTCGGGCGTGGGCGGCATCACGAGCGACACGGTGCCCTGCACGCGGGTGGCGCCGGCCAGCAGCACCTTCACCTCTGCCACGTCGCTCTTCGAGACGTTGTCGTCCAACAGCTCGGTGAACTGCACCAGCCAGGCCACGCGCAGGGCGGCGGGCTTGGCCTCGTCGCTGTAGTAGCGCGGCACGCGCACGGTGACCAGGCTGCCGGCCACGGTGATGGTCGTGCCGGTGCCGTCCTCGTCCAGGCCGTCGAGCGCGGCGATGACCAGCGGCGAGCCGCCGGGCAGCGTGGCCGTGCCCTCGTAGGTCACGACCTCGGGCGCCAGCGCCGGGCGCGTGGGGGCCGGCAGCGCCGGCATGCCCTGGCCCACGCGGAAGACGAGGTCCTCGCGGATGTCGGCCTTGGGCGCCAGCGCCGTCTTGGGGAACACCGTGGCGAGGTTGTAGACCAGCGCCAGCGGCTCGGCCGAGCCCGGCCACGTGCGCTGCGCGCCGGTCAGGTAGGCCAGTGCGCTGAGCATGGTGAAGGGGCTGGCGTCGGGCGTGGAGGGATCGGTGATGGCCGGCACCGAGGGGTAGGTGGCGCCCGGCAGGTTGGGCTTGAACGGCAGCGGCGCCGTGCGCAGCGTGCCCAGGCCCAGCACCTCGATGTTGAGCGGGTTGCTGGCGCTGGGGCCGGTGTTGAGCGCCTGGATGGCCTGCTGGAGCGTGCAGGCGCCGGCGGGGGCCACGGGCTCGGGCAGCACGCCGAAGCGCTGCGCGGCCTGCGCGGCCAGCGTGGTGTTCGAGGCGAAGGCCTGCGTGGGGATGGCGCGCGCCGAGCGCGGGTAGGCGCCGCCCGAGGTCGAGGTCACGCTGGGCGGGATGGCCTGGCCGGCCGGGAAGGGCGTCACGGCCGGGATGTCGGTGGTGGTCAGGATGTAGCGCAGCGCACGCGGGCGCCAGCCCACGCCGCCGAGGTTGCCCGAGGCCGCCGCGCCGCCCGGGGTCACGAAGCGCGGGGCGCCGTCCTCGTCGTTGCCGTCGGCCGCGAACGAGGCGGCCGGCACGTCGCCCGAGGCGCCGGGGGCGGTCTGCGTGGTCTCGGCCCCGAACAGGCCGCTGTCGCTGGTGTCGCCGTCGCCGTTGCCATCGAAGCCCATGCCGGTGGCGGCCTGGCACAGGGCCTCGACGAGCGCCTGCGGGTCGACGGGCTCGCCGGGCTGGTTGCCGTGGCCGGGGGCCTCGCGCAGGAAGGCCGAGCCCAGCAGCGAGAGCGCGCCCTCGCGGTCGAGGCGGTAGATGGGCTGGTTGACGATGAAGGGCCGGGCCAGCGCGTCCTGCGGGCGGAAGGCGCCGCCGAAGTCCTCGTAGCGCGCCACGCCGAAGGCGAGGTCGAAGCTCACGCCGGGATAGGCGGCCTGCAGGTCGGCCTTGATGTTGGCCACGATGTCCTGCATCACCTGCCGGGCCACCGCCTGCTTCTTGCGGCCGGGCTCGAGGGCCATGTCGCCGTAGACCATGCCCAGCTGGGCGCCCAAGCCGCCCAGGGCGGGGTTGACGCCCGAGTCGTCGAGCACGAACAGGATGTCGATGGGCGTGGGCTCGGAGGGGGGCTGCACCGGGATGGGCGCCACCGGGCTGGACATCACGAACGAGCCGGCGCGCGTCGCGGGC
>JBJTIJ010000434.1:0-10314 GCA_046094945.1 Planctomycetia bacterium
CTGCTGCAGCCCGTCAGGCCCATGCCCAGCGCCAGCGCGACAAGGGCCACGGCCCCACGCAGCGTGTTCGACGTCATGACTGTCCTACCTCCAGGGAAAGGGGAAAGGGTGCTGCCACCGGTCGGGTTTGCCGCTGGCGACCGCCGGGGCCTCACGAGCCCAACCGGCGTGGCAGCCGGCAGGACCTCGCAGCCTTGTCCCACCCTCGACACCGGACGAGCCGGCGCGCCTCCGGGGCAACGCTGCGAACCGTGATCTGGACCCCCAAGGTGCCACAGCGCAAGCAGCGATCACGCCCCCCACGCACGCCATGTCACGCGAATGTAACCGCAGGGGATGCGCCCCTGAGCGGGCCGCGGGGGCGCCTGTAGGCTCTGCGCTTCCCCGGCGAGCCCAGCATGGAAGCAACCCTCAAGCGTCTGTCCCCCGGCGAGGCCTGGGCCTACCTGGGCGGCCAGCCCGGGGCCAAGGAGCCCATCGACCTCGTGGTGCGCGCCTTCGAGGGCTCCGTGCTCGTGGCCGTGGGCGAGAACGACCGCGCGCCCGACACCGAGCCGGTGCTGGTGCCCGCCGGGCAGGGCCGGCGCCTGTGCGGCTTCCACTTCTTCGCGCGCCCGGCCACCGCGGCCAGCGGCGCCGTCGTGAGCGTGCGCGGCCTCTAGGCCCGCCATGCGTCGGCTCCTGCTCGCCTCGCTGCTGCTGGGGGCGGGCGGCTGCGCCACGCAGGGCCTGCCGCAGGCCGATCAGGACGCGGCGGCCATCGTGGCCCACGGCCGCCGGGGCGTGCCTGACGTGCAGGGCACGCTGTCCCTCGCGGGCATGGAGGAGCGCGCGCAGCAGGCGCGCACGGCCTACGCCAGCCCGCAGGGCAGGCGCATCTCGCTGCGCCAGGCTTTGGAGGCGGCCAGCCTGGCCAGCCGCGACCTGCGCGTGGAGCGCGAGGACGTGATGCTGGCCGCACTGGCGCTGAGCACCACGCGCCACGACCACGCCGTGCAGCCCTTCGTGGGCGGGGTGGGCAGCCTCGCCGACGTCGACGGGGCGCGCACGCTGGCGGGCGCGCCGGCCGCCGGCTTCCGCCAGCTGCTCGAGCGCGGCGGCAACGTGGCCCTCACGCTGGCGCAGGACTTCCTCTTCAACGTGGGCGGCAGCCCGCTGCGCAGCGCGCAGGGGCTGCTGGCCCTCGACCTGCTGCTGCCGCTCGCGCGCGGCGCGGGCTGGGTGGCGCGCGAGCGCCTCACGCAGGCGGAGCGCGACGTGGTCTACGCGCTGCGCTCGTACGCCTTCTTCCAGCAGCGCCTCGTGCTCGAGGTCTCCAGTGCCTACTACCGCACGCTGCAGGCGCACGACACGTGGCAGAACGAGGAAGGCACCTACCAGAGCCTGCTGGCCTTCGAGGCACGCCAGCGCGCCCACGGGCGCGAGGGCGCCGGGCGCATCCCCGAGTTCCAGGTCGAGCAGGCCCGGCAGGACACGCTGCGTGCCGACGACCGCCGCCAGCGCGCGCGCGTGGAATACGAGGAGGCCCTCGACGAGCTCAAGCTGCTGCTGGGCCTGCCCGTGGATGCCGCCGTCGAGCCGGAGGCGGCCGACCTGCAGGCCCTGCAGTCGCGCGGGCTGGCCCCTGCCCCGCAGGACCCCGCCGGCGCGCAGCGCGAGGCGCTGGAGCGGCGGCTTGACCTGCGCAACGCGCGCGACCAGGTCGATGACGCCGAGCGCCGCGTGCTGGTGGCGCGCAACGGCATGGGCCCGCAGGTGGACCTCACGCTGGGGTCGAGCCTGGACACGCCCGGCAACCAGCCGTGGAACCTGCGCGACGCCAGCCGGCGCCTGGAGCTGGGCCTGGCGCTCGACCTGCCCGTGGACCGCATCGAGGAGCGCAACGCCTGGCGGGCCGCCGTGGTGCAGGGCGTGCGCGCCGTGCGCAGCCTCGAGGGGCTGGAGGACCGCGTCGTGCGCGAGGTGCGCACCGCCTTCCGCCGGCTGGCCGAGGCCGAGCGCTCCTACGCCATCCAGCGCGAGGGCGTGCGGCTGGCCGAGCGGCGCGTCGAGAGCACGCGCCTGCTGCTCGAGGCCGGGCAGGCCCAGACACGCGACGTGCTCGATGCGCAGAACGACCTCGTGACCGCCCAGAACGCCCTGACGCGCGCACTGGTGGACCATGCCATCGCACGGCTGGGACTGGACCTCGCCATCGGCACGCTGGCCGTGGACCCCGCCGGGAGCGCCACGCCCGCGCTGCTGCCGCACGCACCTGCCACGGGCGCGCCCGCGGGCGCTGCTGCGGGCGCTGCCGCGGCCCTGCCGGCGCAGGCGGCAAGCGCGGCGCCCGCTGCGAGCCTGCCGGCGCTGCCTCCCGTGCCCGAGCCCGCCGCGGCCCCGGGTGCGAAGTCAGGGGCCCGCATGAGCACGCGCACGCCCCGCTGGCCCCTCCTGCTGGCCCTGCTGGCCCTGGCCGCGCTGGGCTGGCTGGGCTGGCAGGGCCTGTCGCCCGCCGCGCGCGAGGTGCCCCCGCCGCTCTCCACCGCCACCCGTGGGCCGCTGCGCATCACGGTGCTGGAGGCCGGCAGCCTCGAGGCGCTCAAGAGCACGACCGTGGCCAGCCTCGTGGAAGGCCAGGCGGCCATCCTCTACCTCGTCGAGGAAGGCACGGTCATCAGCGAGCAGGACGTGGCCAGCGGCCGCGTGCTGGTGAAGCTGGACGCCAGCGAGCTCGAGGAGCGCATCGCCAAGCAGGTGATCGACGTGCAGGCGGCACGGGCGGCCAAGGTCAACGCCGAGGCCAGCCTCTCCATCCAGCAGCAGGAGGACGCCAGCAAGGACCGGCAGGCCGTGCTCAAGGTCGAGTTCGCCGAGCTGGACCTCAAGCGCTACGTGGGCACCGAGGTGGCCGCCGCGCTCGAGCAGGCGCGCCGCGACGTGCTGGCCGGGGCGGCTGACGAGGCCTCGCTCGAGCAGCGCCTGCGGCAGGCACTGGTGGACCCCGCCCTGCAGGGCGAGGCCCAGCAGAGGCTGCGACAGCTCAACAGCGACATCTCGCTGGCGCAGGAAGAGCTCAAGCGCGCCCAGGTGAAGTGGGACTGGAGCCGCCGCCTGCTCGAGCGCGACTTCGTCAGCCGCGACGAGGAGGACGCCGACCGGCTGGCCGTCGAGCGGCGCACGATCGAGCTGGACCGCGCGCGCACGGCGCAGGCCCAGTACACCACCTACGACTTCGCCAAGGAGGTCACGCGCCTGCTCAGCGAGCTGGTGGAAGCCGAGGGCGAGCTCTCGCGCGTGCGCGAGCGCGCCACCTCCGCGCAGGCGCGCGCGCAGGCCGAGGTGGCCAGCAAGAAGGAGCAAGAGGTGCTGCAGGAGGCGCGCTACGCCAAGTACCTGGCCCAGCGCGAGGCCTGCGTGATCCGGGCCACGCAGCCGGGGCTGGTGCTCTACGCCAGCAGCGGCGGCGAGATGCGCTGGGGAAACGACGACCGCATCCGCGAGGGCGTGCAGGTGCGCGAGCGCCAGCCCATCCTCACGCTGCCCGACCTCGCGCAGATGGGCGCGCGCATCAACGTGCATGAGAGCGTGGTGGACAAGGTGCGGGCCGGCCAGCGCGTGACCGTGACGGTGGATGCCATGCCGGAGCAGCCGGTGCGCGGCGTGGTGGACAGCGTGAAGACCCTGCCCAACCCCGCCGACCGCTGGATGAACCCCGACCTGAAGGTCTACGCCACGCTCATCCGCCTCGAGGAGGTGCTGCCCGGCATGCGCCCGGGCATGAGCGTCAAGACCGAGATCCTCGTGGCCGAGGAGGCCGACGTGGTGCAGGTGCCCGTGCAGGCGGTGTCCGGCACGGCGGGCCAGCCGCGCGTGTGGGTCTGGGATGGCGAGCAGGCTCGCGAGCGGCCTGTCGAGGTGGGCCCGGGCAACGACCGCTTCGTGGCCGTGCTCAAGGGCCTCGAGGCCGGCGAGCAGGTGCTGCTGGCCCCCCCGCGCGGCGCCAGCAGCCCGCGCACGGGGGCCGAGGCGCCTGCCGGCGGCCCGCCGCGGGGCGAGGGAGCCGCGCAGCCGGCTTCGCAGGGCGCGCGGGGCCGCAGCCGCGGCGCACCGCGCAGCCCCGGCGAGGCCAGTGCCGCCGCGCCGGCCGCCACGGCGGCGCCCGCTGCGGCGGGCACGCGGTGAAGGCGGCCGACGCGCCGCCCAGGGCGCAGCCCGAGGCGCCGGCGGCCCGTCTCGAGCACGTCTCGCGCGTGTACGCCACGGGCGAGGCGCAGGTGCGCGCCCTCGACAACGTCACGCTGGACTTCCCTGCCGGCTCCTACAGCGCCATCGTGGGCCAGTCCGGCTCGGGCAAGAGCACGCTGCTCAACGTGCTGGGCCTGCTGGACCGCCCCACCTCGGGGCACTACCTGCTGGGCGGCGAGGATGTCTCGGGCCTGGGCGACGACCGGCTCTCCGAGGCGCGCGGGCGGCGGCTGGGCTTCGTGTTCCAGTCCTTCCACCTCATCCCGCACCTCACCGTGCTCGAGAACATCGAGGTGCCGATGGAGTACGCCGGCGTGCCCGCGCACGAGATGCGCGCGCGGGCCCGCGAGCTGGCCACGCGCATGGGCCTGGCCAACCGGCTCGAGCACCGCCCGGCGCAGCTCTCGGGCGGCCAGCAGCAGCGCGTGGCCATCGCGCGCGCGCTGGCCAACCGGCCGCTGGTGCTGCTGGCCGACGAGCCCACCGGCAACCTCGACAGTGCCACGGGCATGGAGATCCTCGCCCTGCTCGACGAGCTGCACGCGCAGGGCACCACGCTGGTCGTGGTCACGCACGACCCCAAGGTGGCCGCCCGCGCCGGGCGCGTGGTGCGCATGCTCGACGGCCGCGTGGAGTCGGTGACGGGTCGCGCGGAGGCACGGCCGTGAAGCTGGGCCGCCTGCTGCGCCTGGCCTGGAAGAGCCTGTGGCTGCACCGGCTGCGATCGCTGCTGACCATGCTGGGCATGCTCTTCGGCGTGGGCAGCGTGGTGGCCATGCTCGCCATCGGCGAGGGAGCCAGCCAGGACGCGCAGGCCCAGATCCGCCGGCTGGGCAGCCGCAACCTGCTGCTGGCCTCGATCGCGCCGCAGGCCAGCTCCAGCGCCTCCGAGCGCAACACCATGGAGCTGCGCTACGGGCTGCTGCGCAGCTCCGAGCGGCGCATCGCCGAGACCGTGCCGGGCATCGTGCGCCTGGTGTCGCGCCGCGACATCAAGGTCGAGGCGCGCTACGGCGCGCGCAAGTTCAGCACGGTGCTGCTGGGCACGGGCCCCGACTACGCCAGCGTGGCCAACCTGCGCGTCGAGCTGGGCCGCTTCCTGGCCCCCGCCGACGCCACCGAGCGCCGTGGCGTGGTGGTGCTGGGCGCCGTGGCCGCCCAGCGCCTGTTCCTGAATGCCGACCCCATCGACCGCCTCGTGCGCGTGGGCAGCGACGCCTACCGCGTGGTGGGCGTGCTGGCCCAGCGCGGCGAGGGCACGGGCGGCACGGCCGGCACCGGCGGCGAGAGCGACGAGGCGATCTACACGCCGCTGGAGACCATGTCCGACCGCTACGGGCGCAGCGTGGTGCACCGCACGGCCGGCGGGCGCCAGCGCGAGGCCGTCGAGCTGCACCGCATCACGGTGGAGGCTCGCACGCTCGAGGACGTGCCGGTGGTGGCCGAGGCCCTGCGCTCCTTCCTCGAGCAGGCCTATCCCAAGGATGACGTGCGCCTCACGGTGCCGCTGGAGCTGCTGCGGCAGGCCGAGGAGACCAAGCGCATCTTCACCGTCGTGCTGGGCAGCATGGCGGCCATCAGCCTGCTGGTGGGCGGCATCGGCATCATGAACATCATGCTGGCCACGGTCGTCGAGCGCACGCGCGAGATCGGCGTGCGCCGTGCGCTGGGTGCGCGCCGTTCCCACATCGTGAGCCAGTTCCTCGTCGAGACGCTGGTGCTGGCCATGCTGGGCGGCGTGGCCGGGCTGGCCGCGGGCAACGGCTTCGCGCACCTGGCGGCGTGGTTCGGCAAGGTGAGCGTGGTCATCACCCCCACCTCGCTGGTGCTGGCCTTCGGCACCTGCCTGCTGGTGGGCCTCGTGTTCGGCCTCTACCCGGCGCGGCGCGCCGCCGACCTCGACCCGGTGGAGGCGCTGCGACGCGAGTGAGCGCGCGGCTCAGCGCGCGCCCGCCGGCGCCTCGCCGTCCCGGCAGGCCACCGGGTCGGGCTCGATCTCGATGCGCACGTGCGCAGCCAGGTGCATCTCGCCCATCACCAGGGCCGGCTGCTCGACGAACAGCACCGTGGGGCCCAGGCCGGTGGCGCGCCGCACCAGCGGCGCCGCCATCGGGCCCTCCAGCGGCACGCGCTCGGCGGTGGGCACGGCCGGCAGGTGGCCCGGCTCGCCGGGCAGCGCGGTGCCCAGCCGCCCCCACACCAGCGTGGAGCGCACGCCGGGCGGGAGGTCCACCTGCATGCGCAGCGTGGCGGCGCGGTCGACCGTGAAGCCGTACCAGGCCCCGTGGCCCAGCAGCTCCAGGCGCGCCTCCAGCCGCTGGGCCGCCGGGGGCGCCGGAGGCGGCGCGCTCGCGGCCCCGCCGCGCCAGCCCCAGCCGGCAGCCACGCCGCCCGCCAGTGCAGCCAGCAGCAGCACGGCAACGAGCGGGGCGCGCAGCATCCGACGACTCCTACCTCCGGGCGCGGGCCCGGGCGAGGGAGAACACGGCCCGAAGGGTATGCTCCCGCCTTCCCTGCGCGAGCCCCGCCGTGAGCAAGCCCTACGACCCGCATGCCTGCGAGCGCCACTGGCAGGAGGCCTGGGCGCGCCAGGCGGCCTTCCGCACGCAGGACGACAGCCGCCGGCCCAAGAAGTACGTGCTGGACATGTTCCCCTACCCCTCGGGCGAGGGGCTGCACATGGGCCACGCCTCGGTCTACACGATCAGCGACGCCATCGCGCGCGTGGCCCGTGCCCAGGGCTTCGACGTGCTCCACCCCACGGGCTGGGATGCCTTCGGCCTGCCGGCCGAGCAGTTCGCCATCGAGCACCAGGTGCACCCGCGCGAGGCCGTCGAGCGCAACGTGGCCACCTTCCGGGGCCAGATGCAGCGCATGGGCTGGTCCATCGACTGGGAGCGGGAGATCGACACCACCGACCCCGCCTACTACCGCTGGACGCAGTGGATCTTCCTGCGCCTGTTCGAGAAGGGCCTGGCCTTCGAGGCCGAGGTGCCCGTGAACTGGTGCGAGGCGCTGGGCACCGTGCTGGCCAACGAGGAGGTCATCGACGGGCGCAGCGAGCGCGGCGGCCACCCCGTGGTGCGCCGCCCCATGAAGCAGTGGATGCTGCGCATCACGGCCTACGCCGACCGCCTGCTCTCCGACCTCGAGGGCCTGGACTGGCCCGAGCGCATCAAGGAGATGCAGCGCGAGTGGATCGGCCGCTCCGAGGGCGCGGAGGTGCGCTTCGAGGTGCCGGGCCACGGCGAGTTCACGGTCTTCACCACGCGGCCCGACACGCTGTTCGGCGCCACCTTCTGCGTGCTGGCCCCCGAGCACCCGCTGGTGGCGCGCATCGCCTCGCCGGCGCAGCAGGCCGAGGTGCGCGCCTACGTCGAGCGCGCCGCCAAGCGCTCCGACCGCGACCGCACGGCCGACGTGAAGGCCAAGACCGGCGTGGCCACGGGCGCCCACGCGCGCAACCCGGTCACCGGCGAGCCCATCCCCGTGGGGGGGGCCGACTACGTGCTGCCCACCTACGGCACCGGCGCCGTCATGGCCGTGCCGGCCCACGACCAGCGCGACTGGGACTTCGCCCGCGCCATGGGCCTGCCGGTGCGCGAGGTCATCTCCGGCGGTGCGGTGGGCGAGGCCGCCCACGAGGGCGAGGGCCGGCTGGTCCACAGCGGCTTCCTCGACGGCATGGAGGTGGACGCCGCCAAGCGCGCGATGGTGGCCTGGCTCGAGCGCGAGGGCCACGGCAAGGCCCGCGTGCAGTACAAGCTGCGCGACTGGCTCTTCGCGCGCCAGCGCTACTGGGGCGAGCCCTTCCCGCTGGTGCACGGCCGGGACGGCAAGGTGGTGCCCGTGCCCGAGGCCGAGCTGCCCGTGACGCTGCCCGAGGTGAGCTCCTACAAGCCCACGGGCACGGGCGAGAGCCCGCTGGCGGGCGTGCCCGGCTGGGTGGCCACGACCGACCCGCGCGACGGGAGCCCGGCGCGCCGCGAGACCAACACGATGCCCCAGTGGGCGGGCTCGTGCTGGTACTACCTGCGCTTCATCGACCCGCGCAACCCGGCCGCGTTCTGCGACCCGGCCAAGGAGCGGCGCTGGATGCCCGTGGACGTCTACATCGGCGGGGCCGAGCACGCCGTGCTGCACCTGCTCTACGCCCGCTTCTGGCACAAGGTGCTCTACGACCTGGGGCTGGTGAGCACCAAGGAGCCCTTCCAGCGCCTGGTCAACCAGGGCATGGTGCTGGCGCCCTCCTACCGCGCGGGCCCCGAGGGCCCCTACCTGCGCCCCGAGGAGGTCGAGCCGCGCGGCGAGCAGGCCATCGTCAAGGCCACGGGCCAGCCGGCCACGGTGGTGGTCGAGAAGATGAGCAAGTCGAAGAAGAACGTCGTCAACCCCGACAGCGTGGTCAAGGACTACGGGGCCGATGTGTGCCGCCTCTACCTGCTCTTCATGGGGCCCACCGAGAGCAACAAGGTGTGGGACCACTCGGGCATCGAGGGCCTGCGCCGCTTCCACGCCCGCGCCTGGCGCCTGTTCCTGGGCGACGACCGCACCGCGGCGGCGGCGCGCACGCCGGCGCCGGCAGCGGGCGAGGCGCGCCGCGTGCTGCATGCCACCATCGCCGGCGTCACGCGCGACGTGGAGGCGCTGGCCTACAACACCGCCATCAGCAAGCTCATGGTGCTGCTCAACACCATGCAGGACCTGCCCGAGGTCCCGCTGGAGATGCTCGACGCCTTCGCGCGCCTGCTGCAGCCCTTCGCACCCCACGCCGCCGAGGAGTTCTGGGCCTCGCTGGGCCGCGAAGGCCTGGTCTCGCACGCGGCGTGGCCCGTGCACGACGCGGCCGCCCTCGTGGCTGCGCAGGTCGAGCTGGGCGTGCAGGTGGTCGGCAAGGTGCGCGGGCGCGTGACGGTGGACGCCACGCTGGACGACGCCGCAGTCGTGGCGGCGGCCGTGGCCCTGCCCGCCGTCGCCAAGGCGCTGGAGGGCCGCTCGCTGGCCAGCACGCGCGTGGTCAAGGGCCGCCTGGTGGTGCTCAGCACGCGCTAGGCAGCCACGAGCATGCCGGCGCGGGCGGCTGGACGTGGCCGGCCCTCGCGCCTTGGCGGCGAGGGCTGCCCTGGCCGCGCACCCGCGCCGCGCCCGCGTTCAGCGCGAGAGCACCACGGCATTGACCGCCGCCGTGTGGGCGCCCGTGCGCGACCAGCCCACGGTGCCGGCCGCGGTGCCCCACAGCCACAGGCCGCTCTCCTCGTCGCCGCCCAGCAGCCAGGCGCCGTCGGCGGTGAGCGCCAGCGACATCACGGCCTTGGCCGGGCCGGCCCACTTGCCCTTGATGGCCAGCGCGGCGAGGTCGACGACCTGCACGCCGCCCTCCGTGCCCACGTAGAGCAGGCCGGCCTTGCCGTTCACGGCAAGCCCACTGTGCATCGGGTCGGGCAGCGGCAGCGTGGCGGCTTCCTTGCCGTCGGCCACGTTGAAGGCGCGCAGCACGGGCTCGCGGCCCGTGACCAGCACGCGCTGGCCCTCGTCCCACACGGCCACCGAGAAGGGCTCGGCCGGCAGGTCCACCTTGAGCCCCGTGGGCTTGCCCGCGGCCAGGTCCCACGCGCGCAGCGTGCGGTCGCGGGCCACGGTGAACAGGCGGCCATCGGAGGCCAGCGCCATGCCCATCACGCCCCCGGTGTGTCCCTCCAGGCGCGTGATCACCGCCGAGGCCACGTCGATGGAGAGCAGCACCCCAGTCTCGTCCAGGCCCACCACGAGCGTCTTGCCGTCGGCCGTGAAGCGCAGCACCGAGCACGAGCCTTCGACCGTGAAGACCTGCGCCGGCTTCAAGTCCTTCGTGGTCCAGAGCCGGACGGTCTTGTCCTTGCTCGAGGTGGCCACCAGGCTGCCGTCCGGCGAGAGGGCGACACCCTGCACCTCGCCCCCATGGCCACGCAGGTACTGCGCCGAGCCAGCCTTGAGGTTCCACACCCCCACGCTGAAGTCAGAGGAGGCCGAGAAGCCCAGCAGGCCCTCAGGCACCTCGGCGGGCTTGCCCGGCTCCGGAGCAGGGGCCGGGGCAGGCGCGGGTGCCGG
>JBJTIJ010000435.1:0-5155 GCA_046094945.1 Planctomycetia bacterium
GGCCTGCCGGCCGCCGGGCGGGCCCTCCCCGGCCCGCGGCGCCCGGCAGGCCACGGCCGCGCGTGCGCATGCGCCGTGCGCCGCGCATTTCCGGCAGCGCACATCCGGGCGCGCACGGCGGGCAGCGCACCGCCGGAAGCGGAGCGCGCCGCTAGGCGCCCGACGCGACCTGCGGCGCGGCCGCCAGCCGCCCGCGCCGCCGCCACGTGCGCAGGGCCAGCACGGCCCCGCCCACGAAGCCCACGCCGTAGCTGGCGTTGTGCGCCCACAGGCAGGCGAGGAAGCCCACGTGCTGCTCGCGCGGGATGCGCACGTCCCACGGCGCCGCCACCCAGATGGTGCCGGCCTGCGCCAGTGCCGCACCCACCAGGCCCAGCGCCAGTGCGGCGCCCGCCATCAGGGCCAGCAGGCGCAGCACGGGCCGCACGAGGTCGCGTGCCCCCAGCACCGGCCGCGCGCCCGCGCGCGCCGCCAGCGCCAGCAGCAGGCCCAGGCCCGCACCCACCCACCACGTGGCCACCACGCCCCAGGCCAGCGCCAGCAGCGTGGGGTCGTGCGTGGCCACCAGCGGCGGGTGGAACTCGCTGAAGTAGGCCAGGCACACGCGCACCGTGACCTGGTCGTGCACCAGCCCGTAGGCCACGGCGGCGGCGATGCACAGCAGGACGATGCGCAGTGCTGCCATGGGCCCCAGCCTACCCCGTGCGCCACGGCGCCTGCGCGCCGGCCCCATGGCCACGCCGGCGGGCATCGAGCCGCCGCAGCGCCCGCCTGAGCGGGCCGGGCACCAGCCAGCGCGCCAGCACGCGCCGCAGCGTGCGGTCGGGCGCCCGGTAGCCGCGCCACGGCGTGCGCGCGAGGTGCTGCGCATAGAGCCCGCGCCACGGGTGCTCGCAGCGGTAGTGCCACGGCTTCACCTTGCCGGCGTAGTGCACCACCGCCGGGTCGCGCTCGGCACGCGCGCCGGGGTGGTGGTGCATCCAGTTCCACTCGACGCCGAGCTGCGCGACGTGGCCCCTGGCCACGGCATTGACCACGTCCTGGTCCATGTAGCGCACCAGGTGCGGCGAGGTGGCCAGGAACTGCTCGCAGGCCTCCACCAGCCCGTGGCGCCGCCACGCATCCAGGTCGAGCAGCAGCACGCCGGAGTTGATGTAGTCGCCCTCGGCCGCCAGGCCCAGGGCCTGCCACGGCATGTCCTCGCCGCCGTCGGGCACGGCCCCCAGCCACGCCCCCTGCAGGTCGTGCTGCCAGAGCGCCGTGAGGTCCTTGCGCACCACGGTGTCGGCGTCCAGGTAGATGGCGCGCGGCTCGACGAGCAGGCGCGGCAGCAGCAGGCGCGCGTAGCTGATGGGATGCACGTACTTGTTGCGCGGGCCCTGCGGCAACGCGCCCATGTCCAGGCCGCGCACCTCGGCCACGAGCCCGATGTCGCGCGCGAAGGAGGCCAGCGTGCGCAGCGCCGGGGCCGCGGGGTCCTCGGCGAACAGCACCACGCGCACGCCGCCCGGGGCGTGCACCGTCGCCAGCGAGGACCACAGCACGCCCACGTGCTGCGCGTAGGCGGCGTCGGTCACCTGCACCACGAGCACGGGCGAGGCCTGCGGGACCTGAACGTCCTGCGCGCCGCCGGGTGCGCTTGCGGCCGGGCTCACGCGTGGCCGCGCAGCCGCCACGCGCGCCGCCTCAGCGCCCGGCGCAGCGGGCCGGGCACCAGCCAGCGCGCCAGCACGCGCTTGAGGGTGCGGTCGGGCGGCCGGTAGCCACGCCACGGCGTGTGCGCGAGGTGCTGCGCGTAGAGGCGCCGCCACGGGTGCTCGCAGCGGTAGTGCCAGGGCTTCGCCTTGCCGGCGTAGTGCACCACGGCCGGGTCGCGTTCCACGCGTGCGCCGGGGTGGTACTCCTGCCAGTTCCACTCCAGCCCCAGGCGCGCGATGTGCCCCCGCGCCACGGCGTTGATCACGTCCTGGTCCACGAAGCGCACGAGGTGGGCCGAGGTGGCGAGGAAGCGCTCGCAGGCCTCCACCACGCCCTCGCGCCGCCAGGCGTCGAGGTCCACCAGCAGCGTGCCGCTGTTGACGTAGTCCTCGGCGCGGGCAAGGCCCAGCTCGCGCCACGGGATGCGCGGGCCCAGGTCGGGCACGGCGCCCAGCCAGGCGCCGCGCAGGTCGTGCTCCCACAGCGGCCTGAGGCTGCGGCGCACCACCATGTCGCCGTCCAGGTAGATGGCCCGCGGCTCCTGGAGCAGCCGCGGCAGCAGCAGCCGCGCATAGGCGATGGGCGGGATGTGGCCGTAGCCCGGCCCCTTGGGCACCTGCCCCATGTCCAGCGCCCGCACCTCGGCCTCCAGCCGCAGCGTGCGCGCGAAGGCGGCCAGCTCCTGCAGCGGCGGCGCCGAGGGCTCGTCCGTGTACAGCAGCACCCGCAGGCTGCCCGGCGCGTGCACGGCCGCCAGCGAGTCCCACAGCACGGCGAGGTGCTGCGCGTAGGCCGCATCCGAGACCTGCGCCACCAGGATGGGGTCGGACGTGGGCGGGCCCATGCCCCCAAGGCTACGCAGGACCGGGCAGGAGCCCGCGCAGGAGGCTGCGCGCGTGGCCCCCCTCACGGGGCACGCCGGCCCGCCCCCGCGTGCGGCCCTCTCCCGCGGGCCGCCCCGTCAGCGCGCCGGCTGCCCCGTCAGCCCGCGGGTGCCTCGCGCACGTCGAGGTCGGGCCGGGTGGTCCAGCGCGGGGCCCAGCCCGGGCGCTCGATGCGCACGCGGAAGATGACCGTGTTGTCCAGCTCGAGGTCGCGCGTCCAGATGAAGCGCGCCCCGCCCAGCGCCGAGAGGTCGAGCGCAGGCGGCGGGCGCACGGCCTCGGCCGCGTACTCGACCGCCTGCGGCCAGTCGCGGTCGTCGAAGTCCACCGCCCACCAGCGCTCGGGCAGCGGCGAGGCCTCCACGCGCGGCTGGCGCGTGTCGCCGCCCACGGGCCCGTGGTGGAAGCAGCGCGCCTTCCAGCGCGCATCGGTGACGGTGCCGTCGGCAAAGCGCAGGATGAAGCCGGCGTCGCCCACCTGGCTGCCGTACTCCAGGCCCGTGGCCGGGTCGGCGTTGTCCTTGGCCAGCACCGCGATCGTCATCGGGTACTCGGGCAGCAGGTCCAGCTCCACCACGTTGTGTGGCAGGAAGTCGATTGGGTCCACCGCCACGGGCTTGCCGTTCACGTACAGCATGAACCAGTTGTCGGCGTAGGCAGTGCCGTGCAGGGTGTCGGCCGCGGTGGGCTTGAGCACGCCCTGCGGGCCGCCTTGCTGCTGCGGCCCGCGCGCGGGCTCGCCACGCTGCTCGCCACGCTGCTCGCCTTGCTGCTGCTCGCCGCGCTGCTCGCCGCGCCCGCCCGGCCGGCCGCCGCTGGCGGCGAAGTCCGCCGCCTGCAGGCGCCCGTCGCCGTCGCGGTCGCTGCGCGTGAACATGCCCAGCGCGACGCGGGCCAGCGCCGCGCGGTCCATGCGCCCGTCGCCATCGGGGTCCAGCTCCGGCCAGTGCTGCTGCACGAAGCCGCCCAGCGAGGTGCGCACCCCGCCGCCGTCGCGCTCGGCCGTGCTCACCACGCCGTCGCCGTCGTGGTCGTAGCCCTGCAGGGTGCGCTCGATGTCGGCCTCGACCTCGGCGCGCGTGAGCACGCCGTCGCGATCGCTGTCGAGCTCGGCAATGTGCGCCAGCAGAGACGGCTGGCGCGGCTCTCCGCCGGGCGGGCCGCCACCTTGCTGAGGGCCCCCTGGCTGAGGGCTGCCTTGCGCGCCGCCACCGGGCCCGCCGCCACCCGGGCTGCCGCCCTGCTTGCCGCCCTGCTTGCGCCCGCCGCGGCCCTCGCCCGGCGGACGGTCGCCCGGCGGACGGTCGCCCGCAGGACGCTCGCCCGGCGGCCGTGCGCCCGGCTCGCCGCTGCCGCGCCGGCGGTAGCGCTCCTCGCGCGTGCTGCCGTCGGGGGCGGTGAAGGTGAACAGCACCCACTCCTCGCCCTCGAGCACGACGCGCACGCTGCCCTTGCGGCCGCCCTGCTCGTAGGAGAGCGTGCTGCTGCGGCCGTCCTTGCTGCGCTCGAAGCCGGTGATCGTGGCGCCCGGCAGCGGCGGCAGCGCCTCGCGCACGGGGTCGGCGCGCGGCTGCGGGTCGACCTGTCCCTCGCGCTCGACCACCTCGCCGTGGAAGCCGCCGTTGAGGTACGGGTAGGCCTTCGTCGCGTGGTAGTGGTAGCCCAGCGCGCCGTGCTCGTGGCCGTTGAGCGCGTCCAGGCCCTTGGGCGCCTTGCCGTCGGCCTCGGTGAAGCCGTAGATGGCGTAGCCATCGAGCGCGTAGGCCACGACGCGCGAGGCGTCGCCGCCGTTGAGGAACACGGGCGCGACGTGGTAGTGGTAGTCGTCGCCGCGGCCGCAGTGCCCGCCGAACTCGTCGAGCTCGCCCGCCAGCAGCGTGTCGGTGCGCCCGTCGTTCTTGATCGGGTTGAAGATCGGCACGCCGTTGACGGCCAGCGCGATGGCGCCGCGGAAGAAGCCCGTCTTGGCCGAGAGCGGCTGGGCCGCAGGGCGCGGCACCAGCGGCACCTGCCAGGCGTTGCTGCCGCGGTAGGGCTGCGGCAGCGGCACCTGCTGCTGCCAGGCCGTGATGCCCACCATCATCTGGTGCGCGGGCAGCCCATCGGACTCGACATACAGCCAGCGCTCGTCGCTGCGCGTGCGCACGGCGGGCCCGGCACGCTCGAAGGCCTGCGCCTGCACCTGCGCCGCGCGCTCGCCGGCCCACGCCGCGCGCAGCAGCGGCTCGGCCAGCGCGCCGGCCGCCAGCAGCACCGCGGCCGCGTGCGCCACGGCCCAGCGGCCCGCCCACGGCCGGCAGGCGGCGGGCGGCGCGGTCCGCGTCGCGGCGGGCGTCGCGGTGGGCATCAAGGCGGGTGAAGGAGCCGGGGCAGGGCGCGTCGGGCTCACGGCAGGCACCTCCGGGGCAGGGCGAGCATCTTCACCCCCCTTCCGCACGCCCCGTAGCGGGGCCCCGGTCCCGGCACAGGTCCCGGGCCCGCAACTGGGCCGGCGACAGCGCACGGCGGCCCGCGCTAGCATCGGCCCATGCCCCACGCCCGCCCCTCCCGCCCGCTGGGCCTGCTCACCGGCC
>JBJTIJ010000436.1:0-11145 GCA_046094945.1 Planctomycetia bacterium
GGGCGGGCGCGTGGGCGGGTTCGTGGCGGCCGTGCGCGGGGCGCGCATCGCGGCCGTCACGCGCCGGGCCAAGTTCATCCGCATGGACCTCGAGCGCGCGGGCCGGCCGGCGGGGGCCCTGCTCTGCCACCTGCGCATGACCGGGCGCCTGCACGTGGAGCCGCGCGCGGCGCCGGCCGGCGACTACGCGCGCGTCGTGCTGGGGCTGGACGACGGGCGGGCGCTGCACTTCGACGACGTGCGCAAGTTCGGGCGCCTCACCTTCGTCGAGGACCCCGCACGGGCCCTGCGCGGCCTGGGGCCCGAGCCGCTGGAGCCGCCCTTCGGGCCGGCGTGGCTGGCTGGCGCGCTGGCGGCGCGGCGCCGGGCGCTCAAGCCGCTGCTGCTGGACCAGGCCTTCCTGGCCGGGCTGGGCAACATCTACGTGGACGAGTCGCTGCACCGTGCGGGCCTGCACCCGCTGCGGCGCGCCGACCGCGTGCGGCCCGAGGAGGCGGCGCGGCTGGCCGGCGAGATCCGCGCCGTGCTCGAGCGCGCCATCGCGCGCGAGGGCGCCTCGTTCGACACGTTCTACCGCACGCCGGAAGGCCGCGAGGGCGGCTTCCAGCACGAGTTCCGCGTCTACGACCGGGCCGGCGAGCCGTGCACGGCGTGCGCGACGCCCATCGTGCGCATCGTGGTGGGGCAGCGCGGGACCCACTTCTGCCCGGCCTGCCAGCCGCGCCGTCCGGCACGCGCGCACCCTGCCCGCGGCGGGCGGGTGCCGGCTAGCCGTGCGCCCAGCGCACCAGCAGCAGCACCGAGGCGCCGACGCTGACGAGCGCGGCCACGATGCGCACCAGGCCGGTGCCGCGCGTGAGGGCATGGTGCGAGCCCAGCGTGCCGCCCAGCACGTTGCAGGAGGCCATGCCCAGCGCCAGCGGCCACAGCGTGTGGCCGCGCAGCAGCAACGGCACCAGCGCGCCCATGTTGGTGAGCATGTTGAGGGCCTTGGTGGTGCCGGTGGCGCGCAGCGGGTGCAGGGCAAAGCAGGTGCTCAGCGTCCAGAACAGGAAGATGCCCGTGCCCGGCCCGATGAGCCCGTCGTAGAGCCCGATCAGCAGGCACAGCAGCAGGCCCAGCACGGGCCGGCGCCGCGGGAGCGGCGCCCCCTCGCGGTGCCGCAGCACGCGCAGCACCTGGTGCACGGCCAGCGCCACGAAGCAGGCCGCGAAGAAGGGCACCACGGCCGTCTCCACGGCCTCGGCCAGCTGGATCAGGCCCAGCGAGCCCACGGCGCTGCCCAGCACGCACAGCAGGCCGCAGGCGGGCACCGTGGCCCACGCCACCTGGCCGTGGCGGGCGTAGCGCACGAGGGCTGCCACGGTGCCGCTGAGGCTGCTGGTCTTGTTCACGCCCGAGGCGATGGGCTGGTGGATGCCGGCGGCCAGCACCGAGGGCAGCTGCAGGATGCCGCCGCCGCCGGCCACCGCGTCCACCCAGCCCGCCAGGCCGGCTGCGAGGAAGAGCAGCGCGGCGACGGGCCAGTCCACGGGCATGGCCCGACTCTACGGAGCCCGCCCGGGCCCGCCTACGACCGCCTGCGGGGGCGCTTCTCGGCCGGCGCGCTGCGGCCGTCTTCCGGCCACGCGTAGCGCGGGTAGCGCGCGCGCAGCTCCTTCCGGGCCTCGGGGTAGCCGCGTGCCCAGAAGGAGGCGAGGTCGTCGGTCACCTGCACGGGCCGCTGGCTGGGCGCCAGCAGGTGCAGCAGCACGGCCACGCGCCCGCCGGCCACGCGCGGCGTGGACTGCAGCCCGAACACCTCCTGGATGCGCACCGCCAGCACGGGGGCCTTGGCCCCGTCGTAGGCCAGCCGCACCTGGCTGCCCGAGGGCACGGCGATGCGCTCTGGGGCGTGGCGCTCGAGGGCCTGGCGCTGGCGGTGCTCGAGCAGGCCCAGCCAGGCCTCGTGGTGCGGGGCCTTGCGCAGCTCGTCCAGCGAGCGCCGCCCGGCGCACAGCAGCGGCAGCGTGGAGCGCACCCAGGCCTCGTCGCCGGCGGGCAGGCCCAGCTCGGGCATGTGGTGGGCGAGGAAGGCCAGCCGTGCCAGCAGCTGCGCCGGCTCGGGGCGCTCGAGGTCGAGGGCGCGCGCGGGCTCGCGGGCGGCCGCGGCCGCCAGCGCCTCGGCGGCCTGCACGGGGTCGAGCTGGCCCGTCTCGACGTCGCGCACCACCAGGTCTTCGTAGCGCGTCACCTGGCGCGCCACGACGCGGCCGCGTGCCTCGTCGAAGCCGGCCTCGGGCTGCGTGCTCAGGCGCGCCGGGTCGAGCCAGGCCTCGTCCACGGCGCTGGCCAGCCGCGCGAGCGCCTCGGAGCGCTCGCCACTGCGCGGCGCGTCGGCCTCCAGCACCACGAACCACGCCGCCTCGCGCACGGCGCTCTCGCGGGCGAGGCGCAGCCCGCGTCCGCCGACCATGACGGCTTCCGGGGCGCCCGGCGTGCGGCGCAGCGCGAGGCGGTCGGGGTAGGCGGCCAGCAGCGCGCGCAGCAGGGCCTCGTCGGCCGCGCGGCCCCGCAGCCGGTCCTCGCGGCCGGCGGCGAGCTGGCCGGCCACCTGCTGCACGCGGGCGGCCAGGCCACGGTCGACGGCGCTGCCGCCGCGCTCCACGGCCTCGACGCGCAGCAGCAGGTCGCTCTCGAGGCCCGCGCGGCTGAGCTCGCCCGCGGCCTGCGCACGCAGCGGGTCGCGCTCGGCCAGCACGGCGGCCGCCAGCGCGACGCGGCGCGAGATGCCCAGCCGGCGGCCCTCCACCACCAGGCGCGAGAGGCGCGGGTGGAGCGGCAGCGCGGCCATCTCGCGCCCCTGCGCCGACAGGCGCCCGCCCTCGGTGGCCCCCAGCCGCTCGAGCAGCTGCAGCGCGGTGGCAGCGGCGCGCTCGGCGGGGCCTCGAACCACGGGAAGGCGGCGAGGTCGGTCTCGCCGAAGGCCAGCAGGCTGGTGGCCGCCGGCGAGAGCTCGACGCGCTGCACCTCGGGGGCGGCGTGAGGATCGAGGCTGCGCTGCTCGGCCTCGCTCCACAGGCGCAGGGCCAGGCCCGGGCCCGTGCGGCCTGCGCGACCGGCGCGCTGCTCGGCCGAGGCGCGCGAGATGCGCTCGAGCACCAGCCGGTTGAGGCCGCTGGCCGGGTCGTGGCGCTGCACCCGCGCGAGGCCCAGGTCGACGACGGCACCGATGCCGGGCAGCGTGAGCGAGGTCTCGGCCACGTTGGTGGCCAGCACCACGCGCCCCCCGCTGCCCGGGGCGAGCGCGCGGTCCTGCTCCTCGGGCGGCAGGTCGCCGTGCAGCGGCAGCACCTCGACGCCGGCAAGGCGCGCACGCCCGGCCAGCGCCGCGGCGGCACGCCGGATCTCGGCCCAGCCCGGCAGGAAGCAGAGCACGCCGCCGGGCTGGCCGGAGAGCGCCTCTTCCACGGCCGCCACCAGGCCCGGCTCCCAGTCGCGGGGCTGGGCCAGCGGGCGGTGGCGCACCTCGATGGGGAAGGTGCGTCCCTCGGCGTGCAGCACCGGAGCCTCGCCCAGGAAGCGCGCCACCGGGCCGGGGTCGAGCGTGGCCGACATGACCACGATGCGCAGGTCGGGCCGTGCCTCCTGCTGCACGCGGCGCGCGAGGGCCAGCGAGAGGTCGATGTCGAGGCTGCGCTCGTGGAACTCGTCGAGCACGAGGGCGCTCACGCCCTCCAGCAGCGGGTCGTCCTCCAGCCAGCGCAGGAGGATGCCCTCGGTCACCACCAGCAGGCGCGTGCGCGGGCCGGCGCGGCGCTCGAAGCGCACCTGGTAGCCCACCTCGTCGCCCAGCCGCACGCCCTGCTCGCGCGCGATGCGGGTGGCGCTGGCCCGCGCGGCCACGCGCCGGGGCTGGAGCATGATCACCTGGCCCGCGCCGGCGTGGCGCAGCAGCAGCGGCGGCACGCGCGTGGTCTTGCCGGCGCCAGGCGGGGCCACCAGCACGAGGTTGGCGTGCGCGCGCAGGGCCTGCTCCACCGCCGGCAGCAGTGCCTCGATGGGCAGGGGATCGGCGCTCACGCGCCCAAGGCTACTTGGCGGCGGGCTGGGGGGCTGGCTTGGCCGTGGGCTTGGCTGGGGCCTTGTCGGATGCGCCCTCGACCTCCACCGGCGGGTAGAGGCCCTCGCGCAGCATCCACTCGGCCACGTCGCGCATGCGGCGCCGGTAGAGGTAGGGCTCCTCGAAGGCCACGGGCCCCGCCGCCTTGGCCGCGGCCTTGCACTCGGCGAGCTGCTCCGGGAAGCCGTTGTCGCCGAAGCGGTCGGTGGGCGCGCCCGAGAGGCGCGCACGGATGGCCAGCACGCTGAGGTTGCGCCCGTTGACGTAGACGTAGCCCAGCGTGCGCCCGTAGGTGTCCTTGTCGCGTGCGCGCAGCACCTCGACCGTGCCGGCCACGGCCACCGCGCCGGCGTGGTAGCCCCAGGCCTGCTCGCCGAAGGGCTGGCTCCACGGGATGCGGTGCTGGAAGTGCTGCACCTCGGGCGTGTCGAGGCCCAGGATGCGGATGGTCTCCACCTCGCGCGACCCGGAGCGCACCACCAGCGTGTCGCCGTCGTCGAGGAACAGGCGGGCCTTGTCCAGCGGCTCGGGCGTGCCGCCTGCCCGGCTCGACGCGCCCGTCCAGGCCGGCGGCGGCGGCACCGTGGCGTGGCCCGCGTGCGGCGGGCCCAGCGCGGGGTAGAGGCCTTGCTTGCGCTGCTGCTGGGCCAGCGCCTTCATGCGGCGCCGGTAGGCCGAGGGCTCCTCGAAGGCGGGCGGGCCGGCCGCGGCGGCCGCGGCGCGGCACTGGGCCAGCTGGGCCGGGAAGCCCTGGTCGGGCAGGCTGGCGGCGGGCCCGCTGGCCAGCCCCGCGCGGATGAGCAGCGCGTTGACGTTCTGCCCATCGGCCAGCAGGTAGGCCAGCGTGCGCCCGTAGGCATCGCGGGCCGGGGCGCGCAGCAGGCGCAGCTCGAGGGCCGTGTCCAGCGCCCCCTGCACGAAGCCCAGCGCCTGCTCGGCCCCGGGCTGCGTGAGCGGGATGTCGTACTCGGGGCGCTGGAGCTCGGGGGCGTCCAGCCCCAGCAGCTGCACGCGCTCGGGGGGCTGGCCCGGCAGGCGCACGACCAGCGTGTCGCCATCCTCCAGCGCGATGGCCGTGCGCGGCACCGCCGTGCCGGCCGGCGCGGGAGGCTCGGCCGCGCGCGCGGCCTGGGGCACGCACAGGAAGAGCGCGGCCAGCAGCCACGCGAGGCGGGCCGGGGACGAGGCCATCGGCAGGCTCCTTGCGCCGGCTGGCGGCGCTACCAGCGGTGGAAGGCCGGGTGGCCTTCCCGCACGGCCACGAAGGTGCCGCGGCAGGTGGCCGTGACCTTGCCCCGGGCGGTGAGCGTGGCCTCGATCACGGCGCGCTCGTCGCTGATCTCCGCCACGCGTGCGCGCAGCTCGACGGGCCCGTCGGTGGGCGTGGGGCGCTTGAGCACGACGTGGAAGTCGGCCGTGACGGTGCAGGGCGGGGTGCTGGCGCCCGCGCGGCGCATGAGGGCCCAGGCCGCCGTCCAGTTGCTGTGGCAGTCGAGCAAGGCGCCGCAGATGCCGCCGTTGAGCATGCCCGGGAAGGCCTCGTGGTGGGGCTCGGGCTGCCAGCTGCAGCGCGTCTCCTCGCCGTCGGGGATGGACTTGATGCGCAGGCCGCGGGGATTGGCCGGGCCGCAGCCGAAGCAGGCGTTCTGCGGGGCGTAGCGGTCCTGCAGGGCGGCGGGCGGGCTGGCCTCGGGCATCGTGGGCTCACGCGGGGTCGGTCGGGCAAGCCTGCTCGCCCTCGCAGCAGGGGTCAATGTTCTTCTTGCACACGCTGCACTGCACGTGGCCGTGCACGTAGTCGCTGGCGGTGGGCTGGCCGCACCACGGGCAGGTGCGGCGCGGCGGCGCGGCGGCCCCCGGCCCGTCGCCGGCGGGCCCGTGAGGGCGTGTGGGCGCGGCCACGCCTACGGCGCCGGCAGCAGGCTGCGCAGCTCGGACATCGCGGCGTGGTCGTCGGCGCGCTGCGCGCGGCCGAAGGCGCTCTCGAGGTTGCGCAGGATGCGGTGCAGCCAGCCCGCGGGCGTGGCGCGTGCCGGGGCGGCGCCCGCCGGCAGCGGATGGCCCAGCACGCGCTCCATGCGCGCGCGCACCTCGGCGCGCGTGACCACCTGCCCGGCGAAGAAGGGGTCGACCACCAGCAGGCCGCCGGGCTGCTCCACCTCGACGAGGAAGTGGGCCGGCGCGTCCAGCCCGTGGGCAGCGATGCCCACGCGCCGTGCCACCTCGACGTAGAGCAGCGAGAGCGTGATCGGCAGCCCGCGCCGCGTGGCGAGGATGGCGTTCATGTACGAGTTGGACGGGTTGGAGAAGGTCTGCTCGTCGCCGCGGAAGCCGTGCTCCTCGAACAGCACCTGGTGCAGCAGCGAGACGCGCGCCTTGGCACTGCGCCCGGCCGCGACGGTGGCCACCTGCTGGGCCAGCGCCTCGACGCGCGCATCGACGAGGTCGAGGTCGGCCTCGGGGTGCTCGTGCAGGGCGATGGAGGCCACCGCGCGCAGCAGGCCGCCGGGCGCCTGCACGCCCGGCAACGCGGCCTGGAAGGCTGCGTAGCAGGCCGGCCGGCAGTGCAGCGGGTGCGTGGGTCCGGCCATGGGGGCCTCGGCGCGCGGGCCGGCGAGCGCCGCCCGTGCGCAGGCGATGCTAGCCGTGGGGCAGGGGCGCTGCGAGGGTCCTGTGGCGCTGGCGGACGGCCGCGCCGGGCCGCGCCGGGCCGCGGCGCGCCATGGCACGCCCGGCCGCTGCGCGCCCGGGCACGCCGGGCGGCGCCTAGCCGGGCTGCCCGGGCTGGCCCGTAGGGCCCGGCGCGCCACCGGCCTTGCGGGCCTCGCGCTCGCGCCGGCCCAGCCGCTGCTTGCGGCGGGTGCGCGGCGGCGGGGCTGCCGGGCCGCCTGACGGGCCGGCGGTGGCGCGGGCCACGGCGGTCAGGCGCTTGACGATCACGGTGGCGTAGGCGCCGCGCGGCAGGTCGAAGGCCAGCGTGACGGCCTGACGGCCCGGGTAGAGCAGGTCGGCGCCTACCTCCACGGACAGGCCCGTGGGACGCAGCACGGCCGGCCGCCAGCCCTTGGAGAAGAACGAGTCCTTGGGGCGCCGCACGTGCAGGTCGGCCAGTGCGAGGCCGTGGGCGGCCAGCACGGACGCGACGCGCTCGGCGAGCGGCCCGGGCGCGAGCTCGGTGCGAGAGGAGGGCAGCGGCAGCTCGAGCGTGGCCAGCCGCTCGCGCGACCCGGGCGTGAGGCGCCTCCAGAAGGGCAGCGGCCCGGCCCGGCCCTCGAGCGTCACCAGCTCGGCGGGTTCCGTGGCCTCGCGCACCTCGGCCGCCAGCAGCTCGTTCCACAGGGCGCTCTGGAAGGCGGCCAGCCACAGGCTGCGCAGGTCGTGGGGCACGAGGCCCAGCGCGCCCGCGAAGTCGCCCGGGTGCTCGGCGAGGTGGGCCACCAGCAGGGCTGCCTGCCCGCCCGGCAAGGCGGCGCGCAGGCCCGCCCAGTCGCCCCAGCGCTCGGCCAGCAGGCGCTTGAGGGCGCGCTGGCCGGGGCGGTCGTGCTCGTTGGCGTCCACGAAGGCGCGCCGCAGCGCGCCCTCGTAGTCCTCGCGCACCCAGGCCTCGGCGACGTGCTTGCCCTCGCGCGTGACCGAGCCGAAGCGCTGGTCGTCGAAGTAGTTGGGCACGCCGTCCTCGGCCAGCGAGGCCAGCGCGTCGCGCGCGGCGCGCACCTCGTCGGCGCCCATGTCGCGCAGCACGAGGTGGAAGCGGTTGCCCAGCAGGTCGTGGGGGCCGAAGGCGCGGTCGAGGCGCCCGAGGTAGGTGAGGCGCACCCCGGGCAGCTCCAGCCCGGTGGGGGGGCCGCCCTGCACGCTGACGTGCTGCTCGGTGACCGCGTGGCGGTCCTTGAGGCCCCCGTAGGCGATGGCACGCCCCGGCAGGCGCCAGGCGCGCTGGATGGCGCGCACCGCATCGCGCGTGGCCAGGCCGCGCTTCTCGAGCCGGTAGAGGCCGAAGCGGCCCTCCGGCTGGGGGAGCACGCCCGAGAGCTCGGTGACGCGGAAATCCTCGGGCTGGCGGCGCAGCTTCACGGGCGGGAGGGGGCCGTCGGCATCCCGCCAGCATAGGCCGCCGCGCCGGTGCTGGCCTGCGCTCCCGGGCCCCCCGCGAGACATGGTGGCGGCAGGGCTTCCCGCTACGCTCCGCGATCCACCCCCGAGCCGGCGCCCTGTGGGCGCCCCGGCGCAGGGCGGCCCGGAGGCACCTGATGAGCAGCCCCAACGGCAGCGCCAGCAGCCCCAGCAGCCATGGCAGCCACGGCAGCCCCGCCCCCAAGGAGGCCCGCGCGGGCCGCAGCGGCGCCGAGACCTACGAGGTCAAGGTGGCGCTGGCCGAGATGCTCAAGGGCGGCGTGATCATGGACGTGACCACGCCCGAGCAGGCGCGCATCGCCGAGGACGCCGGGGCGGCCGCCGTGATGGCGCTGGAGCGCGTGCCCTCCGACATCCGCAAGGAAGGCGGCGTGGCGCGCATGTGCAGCATCGAGGTGATCGAGGGCATCCAGAAGTCGTGCTCGATCCCGGTGATGGCCAAGGTGCGCATCGGCCACTTCGCCGAGGCCCGCGTGCTCGAGGCGCTGGGCGTGGACTTCATCGACGAGAGCGAGGTGCTCACGCCCGCCGACGATGCCTTCCACGTGGACAAGTGGCCCTTCAAGACGCCCTTCGTGTGCGGCGCGCGCAACCTGGGCGAGGCCCTGCGCCGCATCGCCGAGGGCGCGGCCATGATCCGCACCAAGGGCGAGGCCGGCAGCGGCAACATCGTCGAGGCCGTGCGCCACCTGCGCGCGATGACTGGCGAGATGCGCCGCCTCACCACGCTGCAGCCCGAGGAGCTGGCGCACGCGGCCAAGGAGCTGGCGGCCCCGCTCGAGCTGGTCAAGCGCGTGGCCCGCACGGGCCAGCTGCCGGTGCCCAACTTCGCTGCGGGTGGCATCGCCACGCCGGCGGACGCGGCGCTGTGCATGGCGCTGGGCGCGCAGGCCGTGTTCGTGGGCTCGGGCATCTTCAAGGCCGACGACCCGCCGCAGCGCGCCAAGGCCATCGTGCACGCCACGACGCACTGGCAGGACGCGGCCGAGGTGCTGGCGGCCTCGCGTGGGCTGGGGCAGGCCATGCCGGGGCTCTCGATGGAGTCCATCCCCGAGGCCCTGCGGCTGGCCAACCGCGGCGTCTAGCCGTGCAGGCCGGCGTCCTCGCGCTGCAGGGCGACTTCGAGGCGCACGTGAGGGCCTGCGCGCGCGCAGGCCTGGGCGTGGCGCGCGAGGTGCGGCTGCCTGCCCACCTCGAGGGCCTGGATGCGCTGGTGCTGCCCGGGGGCGAGAGCACGACCATCAGCAAGGGCCTGGCCCGCACCGGGCTGGACCGCGCATTGCGCGAGCGCATCGCGGCGGGCCTGCCGGTGCTGGGCACCTGCGCGGGAGCCATCCTGCTGGCGCGGCGCGTGCAGAACCACCCGGTGCCCACGCTGGGCGTGCTGGACGTGACGGCCGTGCGCAACGCCTACGGCACCCAGGTGGACTCGTTCACGGCAGGGGTGGATGCCGGCGCTGCCGCGGGGCTGGAGGGCCTCAAGGCCGTCTTCATCCGCGCGCCGCGCCTGGAGGCGCTGGGGCCGGGCGTGGAGGTGCTGGCGCGCGTGGACGGGGCCCCGGTGCTGGTGCGCCAGGGCCACGTGCTGGCGGCCACCTTCCATCCCGAGCTCACCGACGACCCGCGCGTGCACGGCCTGCTGGCCGCGGCCGTGGGGCAGCGCGCCCGCGCCTAGCCGCCGGCGCCGCGACGGCGCGGCGGCAGCATGCGCGTGGCGTTGAGGATGAAGGCCAGCTCGGAGCCCACGTGCACCAGCCCGGCCGCGATGGGCGGCAGCCAGCCCAGGCCTGCCAGCACCATCCCGGCGCCGTCCACCAGCAGCGTGCCCACGAGGTTCTGCCACACGATGCGCCGGCAGCGGCGGCCCGCCTCCAGCGCCTCCACCACGGGCTCGAGGCGGCTGCCCAGCAGCACGACGCCGGCGGTCTCGGCCGCCAGGTCGGTGCCGCCGCCCATGGCGATGCCCACGTGGCTGCGTGCCAGGGCCGGAGCGTCGTTGATGCCGTCGCCCACCATGGCCACGCGCCGCCCATCGGCCTTCAGCCGCTCGATGGCAGCCACCTTGTCGTGCGGCAGCAGGCCGCCGGCGGCCTCGGGGATGCCCAGGCGGGCGGCCAGCGCCTTGGCGTTGGCGTCCGTGTCGCCGCTGAGCAGCACCAGCCGCAGGCCCTGCGCCTCGAGCCGGCCCAGGGCGGCGCGCGTGTCGGGCCGCACCGCGTCCTCGATGTGCAGCGTGCCCAGCGGCTGGCCGTCCTGCGCCACGTAGAGCACCGTGCGCCCCGGCGCCGCCTGGGCAGCCGTCCCGGCGCTCGCGTGCAGGTGGTTGCCCACGGCCAGCTCGCGGCCCTGCCAGCGGCAGCGCACGCCGCGCCCGGGCCCGTAGGCGAAGCCCTCGGGGGCCCCGGGCGCGATGCCCGCCTGCGCGGCATGCGCGAGCACGGCGCGCGCCAGCGGGTGCTCCGAGTCGCGCTCGGCGGTGGCAGACGCCTGCAGCAGGCGCGTGGGCTCCACGCCGGGGGCGGGCTGCAGCGCCACGACCACGGGCTGGCCCAGCGTGAGCGTGCCGGTCTTGTCGAACACCACCGTGTCGACCTCGCCCAGCGCCTCCATCGGCGGGCCGCCCTTGACCACGGCCCCGGCGCGCGCGCAGCGGCCGATGGCCCCCAGCAGGGCCAGCGGCGTGCCGGCGGCCACGCCGCAGGCGCCGGCCACCAGCACCACGGAGATGGTGGCCCGCAGGTCGCCGGTGAGCAGCCAGGCCAGCGTGGCGCCCGCCAGCGCGGCATAGACCAGCCAGCCGGCCACGCGGTCGGCGAGCCGCTCGACCGGGGCGCGCGAGGACTCGGCCGCCTCCACCGCCTGCACGATGCGGCCCCAGGCCGTCTGGGCGCCCACCTGCTCGACGGCGA
>JBJTIJ010000437.1:0-2829 GCA_046094945.1 Planctomycetia bacterium
GCCGTGCCGGGCCTGCGCGCCGCCCTCGTGGTGCTGGTGCTGGCCGCGGTGGGCGTGGTGGCGTGGCTGATGCTGCGCGCAGCCAGCTACGAGTCGCGCCTGGCCCAGTGGGACGTCTACGCCCAGCTGCGCGCGCAGAACGAGTGGGAAGAGCTGTTCTTCGAGGGCGAGGGCGCGCTCTACCAGCAGGCGCGCGACAAGTACGTGCGCCAGCTCGAAGCCTTCGTCAAGGACCTCGGGGCCAAGGCCGAGGGCTCCAAGGACCTGCTCGAGCCGCAGGCGCGCTGGCGCATCGTGAAGACCGAGGCCGAGAGCCTGGTGTCGATGCGCGACGTGCTCGACGTGGCCCGGCGCCTGCCGCACGCCGAGAACGCGCTGCGCCAGCTCGAGGAGCTGGAGCGCAACCACCCCGACTTCCCGCTCAACTGGGGCAAGGAGTTCGCCCCCGAGGGCTTCCCCAGCACCACGCGCCGGCTGGCCGACTGGTTCCGCAAGAACGTCGAGTGGGAGAAGGAGCACCTGCCGCGCGAGCTGGCCCCCGACACGGCGGTGACGGTGGTGCTGCGCACCGAGCGCGGCGACCTGCGCCTGGGCCTCTACGCCAAGGAGGCGCCGCAGGCCACGGCGCGCTTCCTCGCGCTGGTGCGCGACGGCGCCTACGACGGCACCTGCTTCAGCGGACGGCAGGACGAGAGCGCCTCGGGCGAGCTGCGCCTGTCGCTGCTGCGCGCCGGCGACGAGCGCACGCGCGAGGCCAAGGCCTACGACGCCAAGGCCGCGCTGGCCTACGCCGAGGACGACGGCCGCGAGGGCTTCCTGCCCGACGAGAGCCGCAACGTGGCGCTGCACGTGCGCGGCGTGCTGAGCGCCTGGCACGCCCCCGGCGACGAGTACGACCACCCGCAGGCGCTGGCCTTCGTGCTGGCGCCCTCGCCGGCGATGAACTACGCCTTCACGCCGCTGGGCCGCCTGCTGGACGCGGCCTCGCTGGAGACGCTCGAGCGCATCCAGGCGAGCAAGACGTGGAAGGACGACCCGGCCGTCTCGCGCGACCAGGGCGAGCTGCGCGGCGCCTCCGACCAGCTGCAGGTGCCCGTGCGCATCGTCAAGGCGCTGGCCTACAAGGACGGCGCGCTGCTGGGCCCTGCGGGCACGGCACGCGCCACGAAGGCGGCGGTGGACGCCAGCGAGCAGTCGCTCTCGGGCCTCAAGGCCGATGCCTACAAGGCCGAGCCGCCGGCGCCGCCCGCGGTGCCGGCCGTGCCGGCCACGCCCAGCGGCGAAGGCAAGTAGCCGCGACGGCGCACTGCGTCGCGCATCGCGCCCGCGCAGCGGCGCAGGTAACGGTGCAGGTCGCGGCGCGCGCGCTCAGTCCAGCCGCACGCCCAGGCCCATCTCCTGCATGGCCAGCAGCGCCTCGGCGTTGCCCTTGGCGTCGTTGACGGGGTTGTGGTCGGAGGCCGTGCGGCGCAGGTGCTTCCAGGGCGAGTAGACGTCGCGCGCCATGCCGCACCACAGGTCGGCGATGCGGCGCGAGCTGTAGCCGAAGGGGTTCTCGCCGGCAAAGTGGTGCAGGTACCAGTTCATCCACTGCCAGTCGAAGCCGTTGTTGTCGCTGGCGAAGGTGGGCTTGCCGCGCGTCTCCTGCTTCACCCACGCCACGAAGCGCGCCATGGCCGGCGCAGGATCCTCGTAGCCCTCGTGCTCGGCACGCGAGACGCCCACCACGGCCAAGGCCTCGGGCAGCCAGCGCGCGCCCGGCAGCGGGCGCACCTGCGCGAAGAAGGTGCGCGTGAGGCCCGGCTCGACGAGCACGGCGCCGAAGCTCACCATCGAGTAGTCCACGGGGATGGGCCCGTCGCACTCCACGTCCACCACGAACCAGCTCATCGCGCGGCCTCGCTGCCCACGGGGGCGCAGCTGCGGCGCCCAGCGCGCCGCGGCCGCCCGCGTGCAGGCAGCCTAGGGGCGCAGCGGCACCCAGCCCCCCTCCCCCACCGGCGAAGCGTCACCTAGAACGCTGGACCCGCAATACAGACCCAGCGGTCTAGTTTTCGCCAAGCAGGCCCATCACGCGGTCGAGGTCGGCCGCGTCGTGGTAGCGGATCTCGATGACGCCGCCCTTGCCGCGGGCCTGCAGGCGCACATTCGTGCCCAGGCGCCGCTCGAGGCGCTTGGCGAGGTCGGCG
This sequence comes from Planctomycetia bacterium, assembly GCA_046094945.1. GTDB lineage: Bacteria > Planctomycetota > PLA2 > PLA2 > JAEUHO01 > CAXQZU01. The sequence goes on from JBJTIJ010000437.1 coordinate 2,190, forward strand.
AGGAACGGGTCGACGCGCTCGCCAGCCGCCTTGCCGCCCCCACCCTCGCTGGCCGCACGGCGCTCGATCTCGCGCACCGAGAGGCCCAGCTCCACCGCCAGCTTGGCCAGCATGAGGCGGCGCTCGGGCCCCTTCACCAGCAGCAGGGCGCGCGCGTGCGCGCCACTGAGGCGCCCATCCTCGACCCAGCGCTGGATCTCGGGGCTCAGCTCGAGCAGGCGCAGCACGTTGGTGATCGTGGTGCGGGCCTTGCCCACGCGCGTGGCCACCTGGTCTTGCGTGAGGCCGAAGTTGCTCATCATGGCCCGCAGCGCACGGGCCTTCTCCATGGCGTTGAGGTCCTCGCGCTGCACGTTCTCGACCAGCGCCAGCGTCTGCATCTCCTCGTCGCTGGCCTCGCGCACCAGGGCGGGGATGCTGGCCATGCCGATGGACTTGGCGGCCCTCAGGCGCCGCTCGCCGGCCAGCACCTCGTAGCCGCCCAGGGAGGGGCGCACCACGAGGGGCTGCAGCACGCCGTGGGCACGCAGCGAGTCGGCCAGCTCCTGCAGGGCCGATTCCTCGAACACCACGCGCGGCTGGTAGGGGTTGGGCCGGATCTGGTCCACGGGCAGGGCACGCGGGGCGCCCGGCCCCATGG
>JBJTIJ010000438.1:0-1299 GCA_046094945.1 Planctomycetia bacterium
GGCAGTACTTCTTGAGCTCGAGCTTGTAGGGGTTGCCCTTCAAGCGCTTCTGGACCCGGTAGTTCAGGTCCCCGCTCTCGGTGCACTGCAGCCACACGTAGCCACGGGCGGCGTTGGACTTGGCCATGGGGTGCTCCTGGCGCCGCCGGGCGGCGCCCGACGGGCTACTTGAGGATCTTGGTGACGGCGCCCGCGCCCACCGTGCGGCCACCCTCGCGGATGGCGAAGCGCAGCTTCTCCTCCACGGCGATGGGCGTGATGAGCGTGACCTTCATGCGGATGTTGTCGCCGGGCTGGCACATATCGGCGCCCTTGCCGTCCATCGAGATCAGCTCGTCGATGGTGCCGGTGACGTCCGTGGTGCGGAAGTAGAACTGCGGCTTGTAGTTCTTGAAGAAGGGCTTGTGGCGGCCGCCCTCGTCCTTCGAGAGCACGTACACCTCGCACTCGAACTCCGTGTGCGGCTTCACCGAGCCGGGGGCCGCGAGCACCATGCCGCGCTCGAGCTGCTCCTTCTCGACGCCGCGCAGGAGCAGGCCGACGTTGTCGCCCGCCTCGCCCGAGTCCAGCGTCTTCTGGAACCTCTCGACGCCCGTGCAGGTGGTCTTGCCGATCTCGGGGCGCAGGCCCACGATCTCGAGCGTGTCGCCCACCTTGACGATGCCGCGCTCGATGCGGCCCGTGCCCACCGTGCCGCGGCCCTTGATCGAGAACACGTCCTCGACGGGCATCAGGAAGGGCTTGTCCTTGGCGCGCTCGGGCAGCGGGATGTTGGCGTCGATGGCCTCGAGCAGCTTGAGGATGGCGCCGGCGCCCTGGGCGTCGTCGAAGCCATCGGGCTTGTCGTAGGCCTTCTTGGCCGCGCCGCGCACGATCGGGATCGTGTCGCCCGGGAAGTCGTACTCGCTCAGCAGCGCGCGGATCTCCATCTCGACGAGGTCGAGCAGGTCCGGGTCGTCCACGAGGTCGACCTTGTTCATGAACACCACCAGGGCGGGCACGCCCACCTGGCGGGCGAGCAGGATGTGCTCGCGCGTCTGGGGCATGGGGCCGTCGGCGGCCGACACCACGAGGATGCCGCCGTCCATCTGCGCGGCGCCCGTGATCATGTTCTTCACGTAGTCGGCGTGGCCGGGGCAGTCCACGTGCGCGTAGTGGCGGCCAGCGGTCTCGTACTCGACGTGCGCCGCGGCGATGGTCACGGTCTTGCTCTCGTCGCGCACCGTGCCGCCCTTGGCGATGTCGGCGTAGGCCTTGGCGCTCTTCGAGAAGCCCTTGGCCTTCGACACGGCCATCAGG
>JBJTIJ010000439.1:0-6049 GCA_046094945.1 Planctomycetia bacterium
GAGCACGCGCTGGTCGGCCTCCAGCCGCCCCGGGCCGCCGCAGCCGCCCAGCAGCGTGCACAGGCCGAGGGCCAGCGCGAGCCCAACGCGCCGGCCGACGAGTCGGCCAGCCTCGAGGCCCCGCCCTCGGGCGCGCTGCCCCCGCCCGTGGTGCCCGCCCGCTGAGCGCAGGCGCCACGCGGCGCGCCGGGGGTAGAACCGCACGCAGGCCGCGGCGCACGCCGCGCCCCGGAGCCCCATGCCGCCCACGGCCCTGATCCCGCCGGTGTCCACGCGCCCGCGCCACGCCGTCGCGGCCCGCGCGCGGGCGGCGCTGCTGCTGGCGCTCGCGCTGGCCCTCGGCCTGTGCACGCTGCTGGGCGGCTGCGGCGGCCCGGGGCGGCTGGAGGCCGACCAGCGCGTGCTCGACTTCGGGCGCATCGTCAAGGGCCAGGCCGCCGAGCGCAGCGTGCGCATCACCAACGGCAGCCGCCGCGCCGTGCTGCTCACGGCCGCCATCCCCTCCTGCAAGTGCCTCGTGGTGGACCCCTCCTTCCAGCGCTCGCTGCAGCCGGGCGAGTCCACCTCCATCCGCGTGCGGCTGGAGTCGTGGGTGGTGCCGGCGCAGAAGTTCACCGGCAAGCACCTCGACGTGCGCAGCGACGATCCGGAGGTGCAGGCCCTGATCGTGGCGCTGCACGGCGAGATCGTCGAGCGGCTCAGCGTCACGCCCGCGCAGCTGCGCGTGGGCCCCGACGACGCCGCCGGCCGCGGCGAGCCGCGGCGCGTGCGCGTGCGCACCCCGCCCGGCTGCCGCGCCGAGGTCGAGGAGGCCGTGGTCTCGCACCCCGAGGCACTCGCCTTCGTGCCCGAGCCCGCCGAGGGCGGCCTCGACCTCGTGCTGCAGGTGAAGGGCGGCGCGACGCTGCGCGGCCCGCTGGAGGCCACGCTGCGCCTGAAGGTGCGCGTGAGCGGCTGCGACCTGCCGCCCGAGACCTCGACGCACGAGGTGCGCATCCAGGGGACCTTCTAGCGATGCGTCCGCTGGCACGCGTGGGCCTGCTGCTGCTGGTGCTGGCCGCCGCGGGCGCGGCCGCCTGGCTGCTGCTGGGGCAGGGCGGCAGCGACGACGGGCTGGGCGGCGACGGGCGCGACGAGGCCGGCAGCGCGGCCGGGCCCGATGCCAGCGCCGGCGGCGGCCCCGGGCTGCAGCCGGGCGAGGTGCGCGAGCGGCCCCTGAGGCCCGGCGGCGCGGGCGGCGAGGGCCCCAAGGCGCCGCCCTGCCGGCCGGAGGAAGGCGTGTCGGGCATCGTGCTCGACAGCCGCCGCCAGCCGGTGGCCGGCGCGCGCGTGACGCTGCACGCGGCCCCGGCCAATGCGTGGTGGGTGACGCCCGACCGCGCGCCGCTGGCCGAGGCGCCCAGCGCCGCCGACGGCACCTTCCTCGTGGGGCCCGCGCCCGCCGGCCGCATCAAGGTGCGCGCCGAGGCCAAGGGCTACGCGCCCGGCATCGCCGTGCTGGCCAGCCGCGGCGGCCGTGTCGAGGTGCTGCTCGACGTGGGCGGCTCGCTGGTGGTCACCGTGGTGGATGCCAAGGGCGCGCGCGTGCCCGGCGCCGCGGTGCAGCACCTGAGCCCGGGCTGGGGCAACGTGGTGGTGTGCGAGGCCACGACGGGGCCGGAGGGCATCGCGCAGCTGCCCGACGTGCCCACCGGCGCAGGGCAGGTGATCGTGCTAAAGGCCGGCCAGGGCATGGTGCGCCAGCCCGAGGTGGGCATCGCGCCCGGCAAGGTGACCGAGACCACCGTGGTGCTGCAGGGCGTGCGCTCGCTCACCGGCCGCGTGCTGGACGCCGAGACGCAGCGCCCCGTGACCGGCGCGCGCGTGACGGTGGCCTACCCCTTCGTGCCCGGGCTGGAGTCGCCCTCGGCCGCCTCCACCGACACCGAGGGCCGCTACACGCTGCCGGTCGAGGTGCCCGTGGGCGAGCAGTTCGAGGTGGGTGCGCAGCACGAGGCCTACGGCACGCGCGTGGCGTGGCTCAACTTCAACGAGACGCGCCCGGGCGTGATGCAGCACGACATCACGCTGGCCAGCGCGCTGCCGCCCATCGTGGGCCTCGTGCAGGGCCGCGACGGCGGGCCCGTGGCGGGCGCCACGGTCACCTACGGCGGCCAGATGCCGCACATGAAGCCGCCCTCGGCCACCACCGACGCCGAGGGCCGCTTCGAGCTCGCCGCGCCCACCTGGCTCGAGCCGGGCACGCAGGCCTGGGTCGTGGCCATGCACCCGCGCGAGGGCGTGGGCCACGGCAACGCGCAGGCCGCGCGCCGCGGCGAGGCACGCCCCAAGGAGGTGGTGCTGCGCCTGGCCGGGCAGGGCACGGTGGCCGGCAGCGTGGCCGACGGCGCCGGCCAGCCCGTGGGCGGCGCCACGGTCACGCTCGCGCCCGACTGGGAGGCGATGCGCCGCGCCATGCGCGAGGGGCGCGGCGGCGACTGGCAGGGCATCAACCTGCTCAACGACCCGCTGGTGCAGGGCCGCCTCGTGGCGGTGAGCGACGCCGGCGGCGCCTTCAGCATCGAGGGCGTGCCGCTGGGCGCCTTCGTGGCCACGGCGCAGTGGGGCGCGCTGGCCGCCAGCTCGGAGACGGCGCTGGCCGTGCGGCCGGGCGAGACGGTGCGCACCAGCCTCGTGCTCTCGGAGGGCGGCACCATCGCCGGCAGCGTGCAGGACGACGGCGGCCAGCCCATCGCCGGCGCAATGGTGTGGGCGCAGCCCGCCGAGGGCCGCAACCGGCGCGCCGCCACCTACCCCAGCACGCGCACGCAGGCCGACGGGCGCTTCGAGCTGCGCGGCTTGAGCGCCGGCGGCTGGCAGCTGCAGGCGCACGCCTCGGGCTTCGCCGCCGGCAGCCAGGTGCCGGCCGAGGCCGGCGCGCGCGACGTGTTGCTGCCGCTCAAGCGCCAGGCCTGGCTGGAGGGCGAGGTGCTGCTGCAGGGCCAGCCCTACGCGGGCACCTTCGCGGTGACGCTCAAGCGCCGCCCCGGCCCCGACGGCAAGAACCGGCGCGACGAGGGCAACTGGGGCGGCACCGAGCAGCAGCAGTTCAACCACCCCGAGGGACGCTTCACCTGCCGCGGCCTGCAGGGCGGCGAGTACGTGGTGGGTGCCTCCACCACCGACGGGCTCGTGGCACTGGAAGAGGTGGTGGTGCGCGTGGTGGACGGGCAGGGTGCCGGGCCCGTACGCCTGCGCCTGGAGGCCGGGGCCACGCTGCGCGTGAGCGTCGAGGCCGCCGGCGGCGGCCCGCTCAAGGGCGCGTGGATCTACGCGCAGCCGCTGCCCGGCCAGTCCAGCGGCGGCGACGGCTCGGCGCGCAGCGACGAGGCGGGGCAGGCCTTCCTGCGCGGGCTGGGCAGCGGCACCTACCGCATCACGGTGGGCACCGAGCAGGGCGTGACGTGGAACGAGACGGTGGAGCTGGCGCGCGGCGGCGAGACCACGCTGCGCATGGCCGAGCGCCGGCCGGGCCGCGTGCGCATCGTGGTGCTGGACGCCGCCGGCCAGCCGCAGGCGCGCGTGCGCCCCATGCTGCTGGACAGCGCGGGCAACGAGCAGCATCCCAACTGGCAGCTGCTGCAGGCCGACGGCCTCATCGACGGCCGCTCGCAGGACGCCTGGCTGCGCGTCACCACCACCGACAGCTCCGGCGCGCTGCTGCGCCACCATGTGCCGCCGGGCCGCTACCGCGTGACGGCCTTCCGCGAGGGCAACGAGCTGGCGGCCGAGCCGGCCGAGGTGGACGTGGCCTCGGGCGCCACCAGCGAGGTGACGCTGCGCCTCAAGCCGGGCGGCTAGCGCCGCGCGGACGGGCGCCGCAAGGGGGTCGGGCGCGCCCGCCTTGGCAGGCGCGCGCGCGCAGGCGAGGCTCCGGGCATGGAGCTGCACCAGCTCGAGACCTTCCGCGAAGTCGTGCGCCAGGGCTCGTTCATGGCCGCGGCGCGCGCGCTGCACATGTCGCAGCCGGCCGTGAGCGCGCACATCAAGGCCCTCGAGCAAGACCTGGGCGCGCGGCTGCTGGAGCGCGATGGGCGCGGCGTGCGCCTGACGGCGCAGGGCAGCCTCGTGCTGGAGGCCTCCGAGGCCGCGCTGGGCGCCGTCGACGAGCTGCGCCGGCGCGTGCGCGAGAGCCTCGCGCCCGAGCGCGGGCGCGTGGTGCTGGCCTGCGGCGACACGGTGGCGCTGCACCTGCTGCCGCCGGTGATCGCCGGCTTCCGCGCCGCGCACCCCAAGGCCGAGGTGGCGGTGCAGAACCACGGCAGCCGCACCATCCTCGACCTCGTGCTCTCGCGCGAGGCCGACCTGGGCATCGTCACGCGCCCGCCGCGCCTGGACCCCGCGCTGTGGTCGCGCACGCTGGTGCGCGACCCCTTCGTGCTGGCGCTGCCGCGCGGCCACCGCCTGGCACGCGGCGTGCGCACGCTGCAGGAGCTGGACGGCGAGACGGCCGTGCTGCTGGCACGCTCCACCGAGACGCGCGGGCTGGTCGAGCGCGGGCTGGAGGCCGCCGGCGCGCGCCTCGTGGTGGCGCTGGAGTCGCTCAACCTCGAGGTGGTCAAGGCCTACGTGGCCAGCGGGCTGGGCCTGTCCATCGTGCCCGAGATGGCCCTCACCGAGGCCGACCGCGCGCGCATGGTGGTGCTGCCGCTGCCGGCGGGCCTGGCACCCCGGCGCATCAGCGTGGTGCGGCGCAAGGACCGCGTGCCGGGCCTGCTGGTGAGCGCCCTGCTGGCCCTGCTGGCCCAGCACTTCCGCGACGCCGACGACGAGGCCGGGCCCGGCCGCTAGGCCGCCCGGGCGCCCGGCCGCCGGTCGCTGCGCACCGGGACCCGCGTCCCGGCGGAAACCGGACCGCCCCCTGCGGCGTCGTACCTTCCATGGCCTGCTGCGTCCCGGCTGCTCCTGCGGAGTCTCGCCCGACCGTCATGGCCGACGACGAACCCTCCCCGCACGACTCCCGGGCGCGCGCCCCCGAGCCGGGCGCCCCTGCCCTGCGGCACGCTGCCGTGCGGCACCCGGCCGCGCCTCTCCTGCCCACGAGCGAGCCCGCGCCGCTCGAGCCCGCCCTGCTGCTGGAGCGCTACGGCGCCCGCATCTACAGCCTGGCCTGGCGGCTGGTGGGCAACGACGTCGATGCCGAGGACGTGGCCCAGAACACGCTGCTCAAGGTGCTGCAGCGCGGACACGAGTTCCGCGGCGAGAGCGATCCCTTCGGCTGGATCTACCGCATCACGCTCAACGAGGCGCGCGAGGTCTTCCGCCGCCGCAAGCGCCGGCCGGCCGTGAGCCTGGAGGCGCTGCCGCTGGAGGTCGAGGAAGACGGCCACTTCGCCACGAACTTCCGCTCGCTGCCGCCGGCTCCCGAGCGCGGCCCGCTGGCCGACGAGGTGCGCCAGCGCGTGCGCGAGGCCATCGACGAGCTGCCCGACAGCTTCCGCGAGGCCGTGGTGCTGGTGGACCTCGAGGGCCTGGGCTACCCCGAGGCCGCGCGGCTGCTCGACCTGCACATCAACGCCTTCAAGACACGCCTGCACCGGGCGCGCATGCACCTGCGCAACCGGCTCGAGGCCTTCTGGAACGAGCGTGAGGGGCTCGCAGGCCCTAGCGGAGGAACGCACCATGGCTAGCCCCAACCACCGCGGCCCCACGTGCCAGGAGCTCGGCGAGCTGCTGATGCAGTACCGCGACGGCACGCTCGAGGCCGAGCGCGCCGAGTTCCTGCGCCAGCACCTGCACGAGTGCACCAACTGCCTCGCGCTGCTGGGCAGCTACGAGGACACGATCGAGGTCGTGCAGCGCCTCAGGCCGGTGAACCTGCCCACGGGCCTGCTGGAGCGCTTGCGAGCCCACCTCACGCGCCGCGCTCCCGGTGCGGGCGGGCTGGGTGCTGGCGGGCCAGGTGCCGGCGGGCTCGGCGCCATCGGCTACGACCCGCCCCTGCCGCCGGCCGGCGGCAGGGGCGGGTCGTAGCCGATGGCGCCGAGCCCGCCGGCACCTGGCCCGCCAG
>JBJTIJ010000440.1:0-2909 GCA_046094945.1 Planctomycetia bacterium
CTGCGCTGCTAGGCGCGCCGCCGCATGCAGCGCCGGCCGGCGCGCCGGCCGCCGCGCCGGCTGCGCCCGCCAGCCAGCGCTTCCTGCGCTCCTTCGTGCGCGCGCTGCGCGACGAGGGCACCTACGACGTGTGGCACAACCCGCCGCTGTGGCTGGGCTTCGTGCTGGCCATCCCCATCCCGCTGCTGATGTTCGCCTGGCACGCCCCGGCCTGGATCCGCATCACCTCGCTGCTCGCGCCGCTGGCCGCCGGCGTGGTGATGGGCGCCGCCGGGCGCGTGGGCATGCTGGCCCAGCGCGCGCAGCAGAGCATGCGCGAGGAGGCGCTGCAGGCGCAGCTGGCCGCCCAGCAGGCGCAGCAGGCGCTGGGCAGCGAGGTGCAGCGCCGGCGCGAGCTCGAGGAGCGCGAGCGCGCCGTGCTCGACGAGCTCAAGCTGGCGCAGGCCGTGCAGCGCACGCTGCTGCCGGCCAGCATCGCGCGCCCCGACGTCGAGGTGGTGGTGCGCAACATCCCCTGCGCCTACGTGGGCGGCGACTACCTGCTGGCCAGCATCGTCGGCGAGCGCTGGCTCTACCTGGCCGTGGCCGACGTCTCGGGCCACGGCGTGTCGGCCGCGCTGGTCGTGGCACGCCTGCACGGCCTCCTGCGCCGCATCACGCTGGAGGGCCAGCCGCCGCTGGCCATCCTCGACGGCCTGCACCGGGCGGCACTGCAGATCTTGCAGCACACCTACTTCTTCGTGACAGTGGCCGTCTTCCGGCTCGAACTGGCCACGGGCCGCCTCGAGTACGCCACGGCCGGCCACCCCGGCCAGGTGCTGCAGCGCGCCGACGGCACGCAGGAGGTGCTGCGCACGCCCAACCGCCTGCTGGGCATGGACGCCGACGTCTTCGACAGCACGCGCCCCAGCGACAGCACGCAGCTGGCGCCGGGCGACTCGCTGGTGCTGTTCACCGACGGCCTCTTCGAGGTGCTCTCGGGCGAGGACGGCACCCTGCTGGGCGAGCCGGGCCTGCGCAAGCGCGTGGAGGGCCTGGCCGGCCTCGCCCCGGCGCTCATGGCCGGCGAGATCCTGCACGACCTGGCCGCCTTCCAGGGCCGCAGCACCTTCGAGGACGACGTCACCCTCATGGTGGCGCGCTGGAACGGCCCGCCGGCCGGGCCCGCCCCCGAGCCCTCGCCCGCCAGCCCCGTGCCGGCCAGCCCCGTGCCGGCCGCGCTGCCCGCAGTGCCACCCGCCGGGCCGCCGGGCTAGGCGCCCGCGCCGCCCAGCGCCTCGCGCACCTCGCGCGCGAACGCGAACAGGCCCAGCAGCCCGCCCGTGTGGACGAAGACGGTGGCCGCATCGCGCCGCAGGCGCCCGGCGCGCGCCTCGGCCTGCAGGCCCAGCCACGCCTTGCCGGTGTAGACGGGATCGAGCACCAGCCCCTCGCTGCGCGCCAGCAGCGCCTGCTCGCGCAGCTCGGCCGGCGTCGTGCGCGCGTAGCCCTGGCCCTGGTGGCCGTCCACGATGCGCCAGCGGCAGGCCGCACGCAGGTCAGGGCCCGCGTACCACAGGCCCACGGCCTGGTCGAGGATGCCGGCCACGCGCCGGTCGAAGGTGGCGGCGTCGTCGCACACGGCCACCCCCACCACGTCGATGTCGGGCCGGCCCCAGGCTGCGCAGCCCAGCGCGAGGCCCGCCGTGGTGCCGCCGCTGCCCGTGGCATGCACCAGCGTGCCCACCTCCACGCCGAGGTCTGCGGCCTGCTCGAGCAGCTCGCGCACGGCCAGCGCGTAGCCCAGCGAGCCCAGCGCGTTGCTGCCGCCCTCCGGGATCACGTAGGGCCGGCGCCCCTGCGCGCGCAGCCGCTCGGCCATCGCCCCCATGCGCACGTCGCGCTCGCGCCAGCCCTCGGGCGTCACGTACTCGATGGCGGCGCCGGCCAGCAGGTCCAGCAGCAGGTTGCCGTCCGGGGGCTCCGCGCCGGTGCCCCGCAGCAGCAGCTGGCAGCGCAGGCCCAGCCGCGCGGCCACCAGCGCCGTGGCCCGTGCATGGTTGCTGGTGACGGCGCCGCAGGTGATGAGCGTGTCGGCCCCGCGCTCGAGGGCCTCGGCGCACAGGAAGCCGAGCTTGCGCACCTTGTTGCCGGTGAGCTCGGTGCCGGTGAGGTCGTCGCGCTTCACCCACAGCGGCAGGCCCAGCCCGGCGCCCGCCCGCGGCAGCGGCTCCAGCGGCGTGGGCACGCGTGCCAGCGGCAGGTGCGCAGGCGGCAGGAAGCCGGCGGCGGCGATCGGCGTGGACATGGGCGGCTCTCGCTGCCGGGACGCCCCGGCACGCCGCCATCATGCGGCAGGCCGCGCGCCCCGCACCGTGACCCACGACAGGCCCTGCCTTGACAGCCCGCCCGCCCGGTGGTGGCATCGTCGCGGAACGTCCCCGTAGCTCAGCTGGACAGAGCATCGGTTTCCTAAACCGAAGGTCGGCAGTTCGAATCTGCCCGGGGACACCAATCACCGCGCGCGTAAGCCACGCACACGCGCGGGCTTGCGCGCGCGCGCACTCACGTCGCGTGAAGGCCTCGGCGACGTAGGGATCCCTCCGTACCAGCACATGTGCTGGTACAGCGCAGAACGCGATCTCAATCGACGCCCGATCCACGCCCGATCGACGCCCGATCGCGTGACGCCACGCGCGCAGACGCGCGGGATCGCCGTGTATCGCGCTCTCCGCACCGAGGGTCGAATCGCCCGCGGAGGGCCATTCGATGCTGTCCCCCGCCCGTACGCGCCGGCGGGCGTAGCATGGCGCCGGAGGCTCCATGCGCCGCATCGCCCTGCGCCTGTGCCTGGCCTCGATCACGGCCAGTGCCGTGGTGGGCATCGTGATCCTGCTCTCGGCCGGCGAGATGGGCCTGACGCAGGGCCG
>JBJTIJ010000441.1:0-4535 GCA_046094945.1 Planctomycetia bacterium
GGGGGGCAGGGGTCCGGCCAGGGCCTGCGGCAGGCCCTAGGCCCCCCTTCCTGAGGCTTGCCCCGTGGCCGCCGGGGCCCGCGGCCGATACAAGGCCGGGTGCGTGGGCCTAGGTGGCCCCCCCAAGGAGTCCCCCCGTGAAGAAGTCCCTCATCCTGGGCCTGGCCCTGGCCGCGATCACGGCCTGGACCGCCCAGTCCGGCATCGCGAGCAGCTGCTGAGGCCGATCGGCGGCCAGTAAGGCCGTCATCAACATCGGCTGGAACAACCTGACGCGCGTGGCGCCGGTGGCGCCCAAGACGGTGGCCGTGACGACGCCCAAGGAGGGCGAGAAGGCCGCGGACCCCGAGGCGAAGGCTGCGCCGGTGCAGGCTCCGCGCGCCGAGCGCCCGCTGCTGGTCTACGTGGCCGATGCCACGCCGGCCGAGGGCTTCGACAAGGTCGAGAAGGTGGTGCTGACCGAGAACAAGATCGTGATCGGCAGCAAGGCCTTCACCTGCGTGCGCATGACCTCCGAGCAGGCCGCCCAGGACCCGCTCCTGGCCGAGACCGGCAAGGAGACGCCGCGCATCGTGCTGATCTCGGCGGACTACAAGGACGTGGACAGCATCGAGGGCGACAAGATCTCGATCAGCCGCGTGTGGGACGCCATGACCGCGAGCTACAAGGCCCACTACAAGGGCGACCTCGACAAGATGCAGAAGGCCATGCTCAAGGTGCTCGGCGAGTTCGACAAGATCGCCAACGAGCGCAAGGTGCTCGAGGAGAAGAAGGCGCGCGAGGAGAAGCCCTCGGACGCCGACAAGAAGGAGTGGGAGAAGGAGGCCAAGGAGCTGGCCGAGCGCGAGAAGGCGGCCAACGCCGAGCGCGACGCCCTGCTCAAGTTCGAGCCCAAGCCCCTGGACGGCAAGTCGGCCAAGGACGCCGCCTAGTCGCCCTCCCTCGCCTGCTGGCCGGCCCCGCGCCGGCTCCTCCTGGCGGCGGCAGCCCTCGCGGGCGGCCGCCGCCTTGCTTTGGGCCGGGCGTCCATGCGCCCCGGGAGCGCAGCACGCGGCTGGCAGCGCACGCAGGTGCCCGCCACCTGCCAGCCCCTTGCCAACCCCTCGGCCGACGGGCATGATCGCCCCTGATCGGCGCAGCGTGCCCCAAGGCGCGCCGGCATCGGTCAACCAGGGACTGGGCTGGGTCGCTCTGGCCGGTCCCTCGACGCCACGCAGGCGAAGCGGATCCGTGCGATCCAGGGAGGCCCCGATGCCCAGCACCCTCGCGCCCCACGTCTACGGCCTGGACAAGGACGGCCGCGACCTCGCCGCGCAAGCCGCTGAGCTGGCGCGCGACGTGGCCGCCAAGCACGCCGCCGACGTGGACGCCTCCGGACGCTTCCCCAGCGAGTCGCTGGGCGCACTGGGGCGTGCCGGCTTCTGGGGCCTGTGCGTGCCCACGGTGCTGGGCGGCCGCGGCGCAGGCCCGGCCACCTTCGCCGCCGTGGTCGAGGAGCTGGCGCAGGCCTGCGCCTCGACGGCGATGGTGTACGTGATGCACGTGAGCGCGGCGCAGGCCATCGCGGCCTCCACCACGCTGCGCGGGCGCGACGAGCTGCTGCGCGAGGTGGCCGCCGGGCGCCACCTCACCACGCTGGCCTTCTCGGAGGCGGGCTCGCGCTCGCAGTTCTGGGCGCCCGTGTCGCGCCTGGAGCCCGCTGCGGACGGCTTCCGCACCACGGCCACCAAGTCGTGGATCACCTCGGCCCGGCAGGCCCACAGCTACGTGGCCAGCGCCCAGCGCCCGGGGGCGGCCTCGCCGATGGAGAGCACGCTCTACCTCGTGCGCAAGGGCGCCGCAGGCGTGCAACTCAACGGCATGTTCAACGGCCTGGGCTTGCGCGGCAACGACTCGGCCCCCGTGGCCTTCCGCGACGTGGCCATCCCCGCCGGCGACCTGCTGACGGCCCAGGGCGCCGGGGCCGAGGCCATGCTGCAGGTGGTGCTGCCCTGGTTCGTGGTGGGCACCTCGGCCATGGCGCTGGGCCTTTGCCGCGCGGCGCTGGCCGCCACGCAGGCCCACGTGGGCGCCAAGGGCTTCGAGCACACGGGCACGCTGCTGCGCGACCTGCCGGGCCTGCGCGCCCGCGTGGCGCAGATGAGCGTGCGCACCGAGCAGGGTCGCGCGCTGCTGGGCCATGCGCTGGCGCACATGGCTGCGCCCAGCGAGGTGACGCCGCTCTACGTGCTGCAGGCCCGCGCCGCGGCGCTGGAGGCGGCCGTCGAGGTGACCGACCTGGCCATGAAGGCCTGCGGCGGCGCGGCCTTCTCGCGCCAGCTGGGCGTGGAGCGCATCTTCCGCGATGCGCGCGCCGGCTGGGTGATGGCCCCCACCGTGGACCACCTGCACGAGTTCGTCGGCCGGGCCCTGGTGGGCCTGCCGCTGTTCTAGGCAGCCGCCACGCTGGCGGCGGGGAGCGCGCGTGGACGACACCATCCTGCTGGGCGCGGTGGCCTACGACCCCAAGCTCGTCAACATCTGGCAAGGCATCCGCGACCACTTCCGCGCGCAGGGCGTGCCCATGGACTTCGCGCTCTTCAGCAACTACGAGCGCCAAGTCGAGGCCCTGCTGGCCGGGCACGTGGACGTGGCCTGGGACACGCCGCTGGCCCACGTGCGCGTGCGCCAGCGCACGGCGGGCAGCAGCCTCTCGCTGGGCATGCGCGACAGCGACCGCGACTTCCGCGCCAAGGTGCTGGTGCGCAAGGACGCCGGGGTGCGCAGCGTGCAGGACCTGCACGGCAAGCGCCTGGCCGTGGGCAGCCGCGACTCGACGCAGGCGCGCATCCTGCCGCTGTGGTTCCTGCGCCAGCAGGGCGTGGACCTCGCGCGCGTGACGCTGGTGGCCTTCGACACCGACCTGGGCAAGCACGGCGACACCGGCACCAGCGAGCTGGACGTGCTGCGCGCGCTCCACGAGGGCCGCGCCGACGCCGGCACCGTGGGCGACCTGGTGTGGCTCGCCGAGCAGGCGGCCGGGCGCGTCGACCCGGGCCGCGTGGAGGTGCTCTGGACCACCCCGCCCTTCGACCACTGCATGTTCGACGCGCTGGCCACGCTGCCGGCGCGCAAGCGCGAGGGCTTCGCGCGCGCGCTCTTCGCCATGCGCTGGGAGGTGCCCGAGCACCGGCGCCTGCTCGAGCTCGAGGGCCTCAAGCAGTGGATGCCGGCCCGCGAGGAGGGCTACGCCTCGCTGCACGCGGCGCTGCAGGCAGGCCTAGGCACATGAGCGCCGCCGCCGTCGCCATCGAGGGCGGCACGCTCACGCTGGGCGGCGGGCTGCTGGCGCTGCTGCGGCCCGCGCTGCGGCTGCTGGAGCCGGGCGGCGTGCTGGCCGTGCTCAGCGACGAGCCCAGCGTGGGCGAGGACCTGCGCTCGTTCTGCCGCGTGGAGCACCATGCCTACCTGGGCGCCGAGCCGCTGGCCGGCGGGCGCATGCGCCACCTCGTGGGGCGCGGCGCGCTGGGCGTGCCGGCCGGCCCGCGCGAGGCAGGCCTTGCGCTGGCGGGCGGAACCGGGCGCTACGGCGCCCAGCGCATGCTGTCGGCCGTGCCCATGCCGGCACAGGCCGACCCCACGACGGGCTTCGCCCCGCGCGGGGCGCAGGTGGAGCCCGGCGGCCCGCGCTCCCCCTACGACCTGCTGGAGGCCGACCACGTGGCCCCGCCCGAGGTGGGGCTGCTCTACGACCAGGCCGTGGCCGCGCAGTGGGACGCCGGCACGGACATCCCCTGGCACACCGTGCAGCCGCTGGCGCCCGCGCTGGAGGCGGCGGTGGGCCAGGTGATGACCTTCCTGGCCGAGAACGAGCTCTCGGCGCTGTACGTGCCCTCGCAGTTCGTGGCGCGCATCCACCCGGCCTACGCCGAGGTGGCCATGTTCCTGGCCACGCAGATGGCCGACGAGGCGCGCCACATCGACGTGTTCCTGCGCCGCGCCCGCGCTGCCGGCGGCGGCCTGGGCGTGTCGGCCGTCACCACCTCGCGCTCGCTGCTCTCGCTGCTGGAGCTGGACGACCTGGCCGAGGCCGCCTTCCTGCTCTCGGTGCTGGGCGAGGGCACCTTCCTGGACCTGCTGCGCTACGTCGAGCAGCACGCACCCGACGAGGCCACGCGCGTGCTGGCCGCGCGTGCGCGCGCCGACGAGACGCGCCACGTGCACTTCGGCATGGCGCACGTGCGCCACGCCATGGAGCGCGACCCCGCGCTGGCCGGCCGGCTGGAGGCCGCCGTGCGGCGGCGCTCGGCCACGCTGGCCGGCGTGGGCGAGGCGCCGGCCCCGCTGCAGGACGCGCTGGTGGTGTACGCCGCCGGCGGCACGCAGCCCGGCGCCATCGCCCGCGGGCACGCGGCCTACCGCGACCTGCTCGCCACGATGGCCGAGAACCGCATCAAGCGCCTGCAGGGCGCGGGCTTCGCGCCCGAGAAGGCCCAGCTGCTCTCCGACCTGCACAGCCCCAACTTCATGTGAACGCCCGCGGCGTGCGGCCGGCA
>JBJTIJ010000442.1:0-7410 GCA_046094945.1 Planctomycetia bacterium
CCACGAGGCCCACACCGTGGGCGAGGTGCGGCGCGCCCTCGAGGGCGGCTCGGGCGTCGAGGCCGAGGCCGTGGGCCGGCTCGAGCGGGCCCTCGTCGCCCTGCTCGGCCGGCTCGGCCGCCTGGCCTAGGCGCCACTGGAAAGCCTCGCGGACGTGCAGCCAGAGGCTCTTGCGCCCGGTCCAGGGGCCTTTCGGCAAGAGGTCCGAGGCGGCTTTCGGGCTCGCCTCGGCTGAGGACCGGACGGCGGGGGGCCCGGCGGCGCAGGCCGGCAGCCTACGCCGCGGGCAGGTCCTTCTCGGAGCGGATGATCTTGCCCACGAGGCCGTAGGCGAGGGCCTCCTCGGGCGCCATCCAGAAGTCGCGGTGCATGTCCTTCTCGATCTTCTCGAGGGGCTGGCCGGTCTCGAGGGCGAAGAGCTCGTTGGCCTTCTTGCGCACGCGCAGGATCTCCTTGGCGCCGATGGCGATGTCGGAGGCCGTGCCGCGCACGCCCACGCTGGGCTGGTGCAGCATGACGCGCGAGTGGGGCAGGATGAAGCGGTGGTCCTTGGGCGAGGCCACCATCACGATCGTGGCGGCGCTGGCGGCCAGGCCGGTGCAGATGGTGTAGACCGGGGCGCTGATGAAGCGCGCCATGTCGAAGATGGCGAAGCCGTCGTCGGCCAGGCCGCCGGGGCTGTTGATCAGCAGGCGGATGGGCTTGGTCTTGCTCATCTGGTCCATCAGCACCAGCTGCGTGATCACCTCGCGGGTGAGCTTGGGCTCGATGGGGCCGAAGAGCAGGATGGAGCGGGCCTTGAGCAGGGTGTGCTGGGGCGAGCCGTCCTTCTTCTTGCTGGCGGCGTCGTCGTCGTCCGTGGGCTTGTCGGCCATGCGGTCCTCCGTGGAGCGGCCACCCTAGCCTCCCGCGAGGCACCGTCCCCGTTTGGGCGCCCGCCCCGGGCCCAGCGGCGCGCAAGGGTAGGCTGGGCGCATGGCCTCTGCCGCCCCGGCCCTTGTCATCGCCGCGCCGCCCTCGGCCCCCGGGGCAGGCGACCTGCTGGCGCACCTGCCGGCCGGCACCTGCCGGGTGCTGCTGCTGGAGGGCGGGCTGGCGTGGCTGGCCGACCCGGCCGCGCTGGCGCGCCTGCGGGCGGTGGCCGCCGACCTCGCGCTGTGCAGCCAGGCCGCGCGCGAGGCCGGGCTGGAGGCCGCGCGCACGCCCGCCGGCGTGCGCTGGTCGAGCGTGGCCACGTGGCTGGCGCAGCTCGAGGGGCAGCCGCTGGCGTGGCTGGCGCCATGAGCACGGCGGCCGCACCCGTGCTGGGGCTGTGGCTGGACGCTCACCCGGGCGCCGCGGCCCGGCGCGCCTTCCTGCGCACGCTCGTGGCCGCGCGCGCCGCCGGCCGCACGACGTGGCTGCTGGACCTGCGCGGCGCGCGCACGCCTCTCGCCGAAGGCCTCGGCGACGAGGAGCAGCGCTGGCTGGAGGCGCTCGACACGCCAGCCCCGGTGCTGGGGGACGCCCTCGAGGCCGCGGGCTCGCTGCTGGTGCTGGCCGGCACGACACGTCCGGGCACGCCGGCCGTGCTGCAGGTGGACGACGCCTGGCTCGCGCACACGCCCCGCGACCGGCAGGCGGGCCTGCTGGCGGCCGCGGGACAGGTCGTGCGCGCGCGCTAGGCGCTGCGGGCACGGCCCGGAAACGAAGCCGGCGAGCTTGCGCTCGCCGGGAGGTCCTCATCGAGGTCGGTGGGATGTGGGGAAGGCTTGCCGCAGGGGCAGCCCTCGACGGGGACCGGGCTTGCAGGCCCACCGGCTCGCGCCGGCACCTCCCCTGTCGGCCGCAGGCGCCGTGCGGCTTGAGCGCCCGCGCCAGGGGCCTGCCGGGCCCCAACCGGGACCGCCGGGCCTCCCGCTGCGCCCGCCCTTGCCTGCCACCGCAGGGGCCGGCGGTCGCTCGCGGGGCCGCCCCGGCCAACGCACCGGCGAACGCCCCGGCCCAGCGAGCGCAGGGAGGGACCCCGCGACGCGGAGTGGACCAGCGACCCGGCGTAGCCAGCGACCCTGCGCGGCCGAGGCAGGCGCGGCCCAGAAATGAAGCCGGCGAGCTTGCGCTCGCCGGCAGGTCCTCATCGAGGTCGGTGGGATGTGGGGAAGGCTTGCCGCAGGGGCAGCCCTCGACGAGGACCGGGCTTGCAGGCCCACCGGCTCTCGCCGGCGCTACCCCTTTCGGCGGAGACGGCCCAGCGACTTGAGGCCCCCCGGCGGCCAGCCCAGGAGCGCCCTGCCTGCCCCCTTGCAGGCACCTTCCAATCACCTTCCAGGCCACGAACAGGCGCCCGGCGCGTGCCCTCCGCACGACCCCTGCACTGGAGCCGGCGCACGGGTGCACGGGCGCACGGCGCCTGCCGGGCAGGCGACGCGGCCCCGGGGCAGGCCGGCGCGGGAAGGGCCGGCGCAGTGCGACGCGCGGGCCAGCCGGCGGCGGCAGGGCAGGCCGCCAAGGCGCAGGTCGCCGGGGCGCAGCGCACAGGGCGCAGGGCGCAAGCCGCAGGGCGATCGGGCGTAGGCCACCGGGCGGGCGCGCCTGCCCGCGGGCCGCGCGGGCATGAAAAAACCCCGGCAGGCTTGCGCCTGCCGGGGTGGTCCCAGCCGAGGGACTTGTGAGATGGGATGTGGTGGAAGGTTTGCCTGCAGGGGCAACCCCGGCCAGGACGAGGCCTTGCGGCCCCACCGGCTTGCGCCGGCGCATTCCTTTTCGTCTGGGGCCCGCCTCGGGCCTGAGGCGCTGGCGGGGCCAGCTGCTCGCGGGCCGCGTCGATCTGGCGCAACGCGCGCTGTTGCGCGGCGCGGCGGCCCTAGGCCCGCGGCGCGGGGTCGCGCTCGCCAGCCTCCGCGAAGCCGCGCGCCCGCAGCCGGCAGGCATCGCACCGGCCGCACGCGCGCGCCGGGCCGCCCGCGGGGCCCGGCGCCAGCGGGTCGTAGCAGCTCAGCGTCAGCTGCCAGGGCACGCCCAGCGCCTTGCCGCGGCGCACGATGTCGGCCTTCGTGTCGGCCAGCAGCGGTGCCAGCACCTCCAGCGGCCGGCCCTCGGCGCCGCGGCGCGTGCCCTCGCGCGCCACGCCGCGCATGGCCTGCAGGAAGCCCGGCCGGCAGTCGGGGTAGCCCGAGCAGTCCAGCGCGTTGATGCCGATCACCACGGCCTCGGCCCCCAGCACGTCGGCCGCCGCCAGCGCCAGCCCCAGCAGCACCGTGTTGCGCGCCGGCACGTAGGTGGCCGGGATGCCCACGCCGATCTCGGCGTCGCTGCGGTCCTTGGGCACGGGCTGGTCGGTGGTGAGCGCACTGCACCCCAGCGAGGCCAGGTCCACGCGCACCACGCGGAACGAGGCGAGGCCGAGCGCCGCGCTGACGGCCCGCGCCTGCGCCAGCTCGGCCGCGTGCCGCTGGCCGTAGTCCACCGCCAGCGCGTGCACCTCGTAGCCCTGCGCGCGGGCCCAGGCCGCGGCCGTCGCCGAGTCCAGCCCGCCGGAGAGCAGCACGATGGCCTTGCGCATGCGCCGACCGTACCGCCGCGCACCGCGCCCGGGAAGGCCGGGCTGGGCCTCGACGCGGCCCGCAGCCCACGCCGCCCGGCGCCGCCGCGGTCGCGGCTACATGCGCGCGAGGCTGGCGCCCAGCACGGCCGCGAGGCAGGCGATGAAGACGCAGCCCATGCAGAACGTGAGGCGGCGGGCGAGGAAGCGCATGCGGGGATCCAGCGAGGGGTGGCCCGGCCACGGGCTGTGGGCGCGCCTGGCTGGAGGCTAGCCGGGCGTGCGGGCCCGCGCAGGCTCCGGCGCCGGCCTGGGGTGCCGGCCGTGCCCGCCGCCCGGGCAAGCCAGCTCAGCCCAGGTAGGCAGCCTTCACCTGCGGGTGGTCGCGCAGCTGGGCGGCATCTCCCTCGAGCACGATGCGGCCCGTCTCCAGCACGTAGGCGCGGTGCGCGATGCCCAGCGCGGCGTAGGCGTTCTGCTCCACCAGCAGGATGGCCGTGCCGGTCTCGCGGTTGATGCGCACCACCTCGCGGAAGATCTCCTGCACCAGCAGCGGCGCGATGCCCAGGCTGGGCTCGTCGAGCAGCAGCAGGCGCGGGCGGCTCATCAGCGCGCGCGCGATGGCCAGCATCTGCTGCTCGCCGCCCGAGAGCGTGCCGGCGGCCTGCGCCTCGCGCTCGCGCAGGCGCGGGAACAGCGTGAAGGCCCGCTCCAGCGACTGGGCCACCTCGGCCCGGTCGCGGCGCAGGTAGGCGCCCATCTCGAGGTTCTCGCGCACGCTCAGGCGCGTGAACACGCGCCGGCCCTCGGGCGAGTGCGCCACGCCCAGCGCCACGATGCGGTCGGCCGGCAGGCCCACCAGCGAGCGCCCCTCGAGCGTGATGCTGCCCGAGCGCACCGGCACGAGGCCCGAGATGGCGCGCAGCGTGGTGCTCTTGCCGGCCCCGTTGCTGCCCACCAGCGTGACGATCTCGCCGGCGCGCACCTCCAGGCTCACGCCGGCCAGCGCGCGCACGGCCCCGTAGGCCACCTCGAGCCCGTCCACGCGCAGCATCAGGCGCCTCCCCCGAGGTAGGCGGCCACCACGCGCGGGTCGCGCCGCACCTCGTCGGGCGTGCCCTGCCCGATGAGCTCGCCGTGGTCGAGCACCACGATGCGCTCGCAGATGCCCATCACGAAGCGCATGTCGTGCTCGATCACCAGCACGGTGAGGCCCAGGTCCTTGCGCAGGCCCAGCACCACCTGCATCAGGTCGGCCTTCTCGCTGGGGTTCATGCCCGCGGCGGGCTCGTCCAGCAGCAGCAGGCGCGGCTCCAGCGCCAGCGCGCGCGCGATCTCCAGCTTGCGCTGCGGCCCGTAGGGCAGGTCGCCGGCCCGCAGCCCGGCCAGCCCGCCCACGCCCAGCCGCTCCAGCAGCGCGTCGGCGCGCGCGCTCACCTCGGCCTCGACGCGGCGGTGGCGGGCGGTGCGCAGCAGCCCGTCGAGCCAGCCGGCCTGCGCGGCCGCGCGGCACACCGTGCGCACGTTGTCGCGCACGCTCAGGTCCGTCCACAGGCGGATGTTCTGGAAGGTGCGCGCCATGCCCAGGCGCGCGCGCTGCCAGTCGCGCAGGGCCGTGATGTCGTCGCCCTGCCAGCGCACGCAGCCCTCGGTGACGGTGTCGGCGCCGGTCATCAGGTTGAAGCAGGTGGTCTTGCCCGCGCCGTTGGGGCCGATGAGCCCCACCACCTCGCCGGCCTGCAGGGCCAGGCTCCCGCCCTGCACCGCGGTGAGGCCGCCGTAGCGCTTGGTGACGCCCTCGATGGCGAAGAGCGGCGTGCTCATGCGCGCGGCCCCCCGCCCGGGCCCGCGGCGGCCCCGGGGGCCGCGCCGCCCCGCGGCCGGCGCCACGAGCGCACGAGGTCGGTGAGCTCGCGCGTGCCCAGCAGCCCGTGCGGGCGGAAGATCATCAGCAGCACCAGCACCAGCGCGTAGAGCACGCTCCACCACTCGGCCAGCCAGGTCCACGAGGCCGGCAGCGGCGGCACGCCGGCCGGCAGCGTGTCCTGCCCGGCCAGCTGCAGCACCTGCTCTACGTACAGCAGCACGAAGGCGGCCAGGATGCAGCCCGAGATGCTGCCCAGCCCGCCCAGCACCACCACCAGCAGCATCTTCACCATCTCCAGGAAGGTGAACTCCTGCGGCGCGATGGTGCCCTGGTAGTGCGCGTAGAGCGCGCCGGCCAGGCCCGCCAGCGCGGCCCCCACCACGAAGGGCGCCACCTTGCTGCGCGTGGGGTCGATGCCCAGCAGGCCGGCGGCCACCTCGTCCTGCGCCACGGCCAGCATGTCGCGTCCGCGCGCCGAGGTGACGAGGTTGCGCACCAGCAGCGCCACCAGCGCCACGGCCACCAGCACGATGCCGGCCCAGCCGGCCTGGAACAGGCCCTTGGTCTCGGGCGTCTTCTCCAGCAGCACGCGCGGCACCGTGAGCCCGATGTTGGCCCCCAGCAGGTCCTGCGGCAGGTTCTGGATGCTGATGCGCAGGATCTCGCCGAAGCCCAGCGTGGCCACCGCGAGGTAGTCGCCCTTCAGGCGCAGGCAGGGCACGCCGATCAGCAGGCCGCCCAGCGCCGCCACGCCCACGGCCAGCACCACGCTCAGCAGGAACAGCAGCGTGCCCGGCATGCTGCCGGCGGCGTGGTGCACCAGCGAGCCGGCCGCGTAGGCGCCCAGCGCCCAGAAGCCGTGGTGGCCCAGGCTGAACATGCGCCCGTAGCCGTTGATGAGGTTGAGCGAGAGCCCCAGCAGGGCGTACATGCCCACCATCACCAGCAGGTGCGTCCACCACAGGCCCGTGGGGCCCAGCGTGAGGCCCAGCGGCAGCAGGACGGGCAGCGTGGCCTCGCCCATCACACCTTCTCCCGGATGGGCTTGCCCAGCAGCCCGGTGGGCTTGACCAGCAGCACCACGATCAGGAACAGGAAGGCCAGCGCATCGGTCCAGCCGAAGGCCTCGGCCCAGCCCAGGCGCATGAGCAGCAGCGGCAGCAGCGCCTCCACCAGGCCCAGCACCAGGCCGCCGAGGATGGCGCCGGGGATGGAGCCGATGCCGCCGATCACGGCGGCCACGAAGGCCTTCATGCCGGGCAGGAAGCCCAGCATGGGCTCCACCTTGCCGTAGGTGGCCGAGTAGGCCACGCCGCCCAGGCCGGCCACGAAGGCGCCCAGGAAGAAGGTGGCCATCACCACGCGGTCGATGGGGATGCCCATGAGCCGCGCCGCGTCCATGTCCTCGCTGACGGCGCGCATGGCCTTGCCCATGCGCGTGCGCTTGACCAGGTACCAGAGCGTGGGCGCGAACAGCACCAGCATGCCGATCACGAACAGCTGGTGCTGCTGCTTGGTGAGCTCGACGCGGCGGAACACGCCTTGGTGGCCCTCGGCGGAGAGCCGCTGGCGCCAGGCGCCGTCGAGCGCGGTGCCGGCCTCGGCCACCACCACCTCGTCGGTGTCGCTGCTGCCGTCGGTGAGGCGCACGGTGCGGTCCACGCGCAGCTCGCCGGGCGCGCTGGCGGGCAGCGCCTCCAGCGCAATCCACTCGCGCGCCGCCGGGCCCGGGCGCGGCGTGGCCGTGAACAGGCGCAGCGTGAGGTTCTGCAGCAGCAGCGACACGCCCACCGCCGTCAGCAGCGCGGCGATGCGCCCGGCCTTGCGCACCGGCCGGTAGGCCAGCCGCTCCACCACCACGGCCAGCAGGCCCGAGCCCAGGCCGGCCAGCAGCAGGGCCGCGAGGATGGCCAGCACCACGGGCCACGGCGCCGGCAGCGGCAGGCGCTCCACGCCCAGCCCGCGCAGGGCGAAGTAGCCGATGTAGGCACCCACCATGAACACCTCGCCGTGGGCGAAGTTG
>JBJTIJ010000443.1:0-6740 GCA_046094945.1 Planctomycetia bacterium
TGTCGTCGCAGGAGGTGTCGATGCCCAGCACCAGCATGCGGGGCAGCCTAGCAGGCACGCGGGCGCCGCGGCGCCCACGCGCGGGCCGCCCGCGGGCCGCGCCTCAGCGCGGCGCCGCGGCCCCCGGCCGGATGCGCTGCATCAGCAGCTCGCCCTGCAGCACCTCCAGCGCGCGGGCCAGCTGCGGGTCCACCCAGCCGGCCTCCACGCCGGGGTGGCGCGCCGCCGCGCCCCAGCACAGGTCGTCCTCGTTGTCCCACTGCTGCAGCAGGCGCTTGCGCTCGTCGGCCGGGAGGGCCTGCACCACGTCGGGCAGCAGGCCGGCCGGGTCTCCGTGCTCGTCGAGGGCCTCGCCGCTGCCAGGCTGGCCCGCGCCCCCTGTGCCCGCACCCACAGGGCAGGGCGGGCCTTAGGCCAGCCGCCGCTGGTAGGAGCGGCCCGAGGGGGTGTAGTAGCGCGCCGTGACCAGCTGCAGCGCGCAGTCGCCGCGCGGGGCCTCCACGATGCTCTGCACGAGGAACTTGCCGTAGGTGCGCTCGCCCACCAGCAGCGCGCGCCGGTGGTCCTGCAGCGCGCCGGCCACCACCTCGGAGGCCGAGGCGCTGTGGGCATTGACCAGCACGGCCACGGGCACGCTGGCGGGCACGTCGGCCGGGGCCTGCGAGGCGTGCGCGTGGAAGTCGCGGCTCGTGCCCGGCCCACGGCCCACCACGCGCACCACCAGCCCCGCCGCCAGGAAGCGGTCGGCGAGGTAGACCGCCGAGGCCAGCACGCCGCCAGGGTTGTCGCGCAGGTCCAGCACCAGCCCGCCCAGCGCGCCTTGCTCGCCGGCCAGCAGGGGGTCGAGCGCCTGGTCCACCTCCTGCGGCGTGCTCTCGACGAACTCGGCCACGCGCAGTACGGCCACCTGGCCCTGCGGCCCCACGCGGTGCACGAACACCGCCGGCGGCCGCACCACCTGCCGCACGGCCGACACCGCGCGCACCTGCCCGGCGGCGTCGCGCACCTCCAGCCGCACCGCCGAGCCCGGGGCGCCCTTGAGCAGGCGCGCGGGGCCGCCCGACTTGAGGTCGATGCCCGCCAGCGGGCGCCCGTCGGCCGAGAGCACCAGGTCGCCGGCCACCAGCCCGGCCCGCTGGGCCGGACCGCCCGGCAGCACGCCGCGGATGCGCAGGCCCTCGGCCTCGGCGTCCACGCGGATGCCCAGCCCGCCGTACTGGCCCGCCGTGCCCTCCTTCCACTGCCGGTACTCCGAGGGCGGGATCATGTCGCAGTAGGGGTCCAGCCGCACGTAGGCGTCCATCGCGCGCCAGAAGGCATCCTCGGACGCCTTGGCGTCCAGCGGGTCGACGTAGGTGCTGCCCATGCGCTGGCGCACGAAGGCGGCCACCGACTCGTCCCAGTAGGCGCCCGCGCCCGGCCCGCCGGCGGCGCCCGCGCGCCGGCCCTGCGTGCCCACGAAGAGCAGGGTCACGATCACCATCGGGGCCATGATCAGGAACGCGGTCGCGGCACGCATGCAAGCCTCCGGGCCGTGCGCCATGCTACCGCGCCGCGCGGCGCGCCCGGCCGCTCAGTCGAAGTCGGCGCGCCCGAACTCCACGGCCCGCTCGGCCCCCACGTTGAGCACCAGCCCCAGGGCCAGGAACGAGGTGAGCAGGCTCGAGCCGCCGTACGAGATGAAGGGCAGCGGCATGCCCACGATGGGCAGCAGCCCCACCGTCATGGCCATGTTCACGAGGCCCTGCACGCTGAACAGGGCCCACGCCCCCACCGCCAGCAGCCGCCCGGAGGGCTCGCGCACGCGCAGCGCGGTGCGCAGCAGCAGCCACAGGAAGAGCAGGTTGAGCAGCAGGAACACGGTCACGCCCGCCAGCCCCAAGGAGCTGGCCAGCACGGGGAAGGCGAAGTCGCTGTGCCGCTCGGGCAGGCCGGCCACCGCCTGCGCCGCCTCCTCGCCCAGCCCGTGGCCCAGCACGGGCGCGGTGCCCACCACGATCTTGGCCTGCTGCAGCTGCAGGTTGTAGGAGCGCAGCAGCAGCGGGTCGTCGTCGCCCTGGCGCAGGAAGGCCTCGAAGCGCGTGCGCTGGTAGCCGTGCAGCAGGCCGGGCACGAACCACAGCACCAGCAGGCCGGCCACCCCCGCCCCCACCAGCCCCAGCAGCAGGCCGCGGCGCACGCCGGCGGCGTAGAGCATGGACAGCAGCAGCGGCAGGAAGAGCAGTGCCGTGCCCAGGTCGGGCTGCTTCATGACCAGCGCCACGGGCAGCAGCGTGAGCAGCAGCGGGATGATCACGCGCCGCTCGCGCTCGATGCCCTGCTCGTAGCGCAGCGCGCCCGCCAGCGTGACCACCATCACCAGTTTCATCACCTCGCTGGGCTGCAGCCGGAAGCCGGCCAGCTCGATCCAGCGCCCGGCCGACTTGCCGCGGCCCACGAACAGCACCGCCACCAGCAGTGCCAGGCCCAGCGCGTACCAGAGGTAGCGCAGGTCCACGATGCGCCGGTAGGGCACGGCCAGCACCAGCAGGCAGGCGGCCAGCCCGATCACCGTCCAGCGCAGCTGCGCCGCGCCGAAGTCGGTGGCCTGGCCCTCCGAGGCCACGTGGATCACCACCACGCCCAGCAGCGACAGCAGCAGGCCCAGGCCCAGCAGGGCCCAGTCGGCGCGCTTGAAGCGCTCGCCCAGCGTGAGCTCGCGCTCCATCATCGCGTGAACCACCAGCGCAGGAACTCGCCCGCGCTGCGCGCGGCGGTGACGCCCGCCGCCGGCTCCAGGCGCGCGTGGTAGACGAGCGCGAAGGCCAGCGGCGGCTGCCCCGGCGCCTCGGCGAAGCCCACCAGCCAGTGGTGGCTCACGTCGCGCGAGGTGGTGCCCGGGTGGAAGGGTCGCCACGACACGGGCACCTGCGCCGTGCCCGTCTTGGCGAAGATGCGCGCCGGGATGGTGCCCCAGGGGTAGCTGTGGCGCGCCGTGCCGTAGTCGCCGTAGACCACCCGCCGCATGCCCTCGCGCACGCGCGCCACGTGCTCGGGATGGAGGCCGAGGTCCAGCACCGGGGGCTGGGGCACGCGCGGCTGCGCCCCGGGCGCCAGCACCTGCTGCACGAGGTGCGGCGTGACCAGTCGGCCGCCGTTGGCCAGCGCCGCCACCGCGCGCACCATCTGCAGCGGCGTGGCCGTGACCTCGCCCTGCCCGATGGCCACCATGCGCCCGCTGTCGCGCGGGATCTCCGGCACCTCGCCGGGCTCCCAGCGGCGCGAGCGCAGCCAGCGGCCACGCGCCTCGCCCTGCAGGTCGCTGCCCGTGGGCTGGCCGAAGCCCATGCGGTCCATGAAGCCGGCCACCGAGGTGCGGAAGGTGGGCCAGTGCGTGGCGAAGTCGCGCAGCGAGAAGGCGAAGTACTGGTTGCAGGAGTGCTCGAGGGCCTCCTCGAAGCCCACCAGCGGGTGGTTGTGGCAGCCGGGCTCGCCCTGCCGCCCCTCGCAGGCGAACTCCTCCTGGATGGGCAGGGGCAGGCCGCTCTCGAGCATGGCCAGGCCGATGAAGGCCTTGAGCGTGCTGCCGGGCTCCACCGCCACCTGCGAGATGCGGCTGAGCCACTCGCCGGCGGGCAGCGCCAGCGAGCCGCGCCAGCGCTCGCGGTCGAAGCCGGCCGGCACCGCCTCCAGCGGCTCCAGGCGGCTGCGCCGCAGGCGCCAGGGCAGCAGCACGCGCTCGAAGCCGCTGCTGCGCGCCACCTGCTGCTGCTGCTCGGCCTCGGGCAGGGCCACGCCGTGCACGCGGTGGGCCGGGACCCAGTCGCCCACCTCGCGGTCGGGCAGCGCCAGCACCTCGGGCGCGCTGCCCGGCGGCAGGTAGCCGACCCGGTCGCGCGGCCGCTGCCAGGCCGGCAGCTCGGCCAGCGCCACGATCTCGCCCGTGTCGGCGCGCATGGCCACCAGCGCGCCCGAGGGCTGGGTGCGCGGCGCGTAGCCGGTCAGCAGGCCCGGCAGCGACTCCAGCGCGCGCTGCGCCGCGGCGCAGGCCTCCAGCGAGGCCGACAGGCGCAGCGTCGAGCCGGGCTCGGCGGCCTCGCTCTCCAGCACCTCCTGCGCCGCGAGGTCGTCGCCGCGCGTGCGCAGCTCGCGGCCCGGGCGCCCGCGCAGCACGGCATCGTAGCGCTGCTCGAGGCCCGAGCTGCCCACGGGCACGTCCAGCTCGAGCTCCTCGGCGCGCGCCCGGGCGCGCTCGAGGTCCTCGCGGCTGGGCAGCGCCGCCTGCCCGATGACGCGCGCCAGCGGGCCCGCCACCGCCGACACGCGCACGTGCGCGGGCCGCAGGCGCAGGCCACGCAGGGCCCCCACCTCGTCGAGGGCCACGAGCCGCGCCGGCAGCTCGCCCACGTCGGGGGCCAGCACGACGGGCTGCGACTCGCGGTTGCCGCGGAAGGCCGCGATGCGGTCGCGCACGAGGAAGTCGTCCTCGTCCAGGCCCTCCTCCTGCGCCAGCCAGGCCGTGTAGGCCTCCACCTGCCGGTCCACCTCGGCCAGCCGGCGCGCCGCGCGCACCGCGATGGCGCCGCGCGCCAGGCCCAGCGCCTGCTCCAGCGCCGCCGGGTCGCCCTCGCCCAGCGCGGCCAGCGGCCCGGGGCGGGCGCAGCAGCGCGGGCGCGCCGGGGCCGGCTGGCCGGCCTCGCGGTAGTGCAGGCTGCCGCAGGCCTCGCAGCGGAAGCGCTGGCGCTGGCGCCACTCGGAGGGCACCAGCACCAGCTCCATCACGGGCTGGTCCTCCACCAGCGAGCGGCCGGACGCGTCCACGATGCTGCCCCGGCGCGGCTGCTGCACGGTCTCGCTCAGGCGCGCGCGCCGCGCCGCCTGCTCCCAGTGGTCGGCCGTGAGCACCTGCAGCCACGCCACGCGCAGCCACACGGCCAGGCTCGCCGCCGCGGCAAGCAGCGTGAGCAGCAGCAGCCTACGCCGGAAGCCCATCGCGCCGCCGGCCCAGCAAGTCGTCGAAGAGCCGCAGGGCATCGCCCAGCGCGTACAGCGGCAGCGCCGCCACCACGGTCCACAGCGCCGCCGGGAAGGCCGCGAGCAGGTCGGCGACGGCCAGGCCGCCGCCCACGGGCAGCATGCGCAGCGTGTAGGTCCAGCTGGCCAGCAGGCTGCCCACCGCCAGGCACGCCGCGCGCGTGCCGCCGCCCATGCGGCCCCGCTCGCGGGCCCCCTCGGCGAAGAGCAGGGCCACGAAGCCCAGCACGAAGGCATGCGTGCCCAGCGGGTCCAGCGACTGCACGTCGCGCGCCAGCCCCACCGCCACGGCCCAGCCCACCGCGGCGTAGCCGCGCCCGCGGCAGGCCAGGTAGATGGCCAGTGCCACCCACAGGTCGGGGCCGGCGTGCAGCAGCCCCAGCCGGTCGGGCAGCAGGTCGGGCAGGCCGGCCGCCAGCAGCAGCCAGGTCAGCAAGGCCAGCACGCCCACCGTCGGACCTCCGTGGCGCGCGCGCCGCTAGCCCTCGTCGCGCGGCAGCAGCACGAAGACCTCGGCGCTGCGCGCCAGGTCGAGCGCCGGGCGCACCACCAGCGTGGGGAAGCCGTCGGCCTCGGGGTCGCTCACGGCGCTCACGTAGCCCACCACGAGGCCGGCCGGCACCAGCGCATCGGCGTTGGAGGTGACCACCGGCACGTGCTCGCGCACGCGCCCCGCGCCGGGCGGCAGGCGCACGCCCGTCACCTCCAGCTCGTCCTCGCCCGCAGCGGGCCCGCGGCGGCGCAGGAAGCCCGTCACGCGCGTGCCCGCCGTGGTGCGCAGCGCCACCTCCAGCCGGGCCTGCGTGTCGGTCACCAGCCGCACCAGCGACGAGCGCCCGCGCACCACGTGCACGCGGCCGAGGAACACGCCGCCCGAGACGACGGCGCAGCCCTCCTGCACGCCGTCCTCGGCGCCACGGTCCAGCAGCAGCGAGCGGCGCGCCGGCGAGGGGTCGCGGCTGCGCAGCACGCGCGCGACGCGCGCCAGCGGCTGGCGGTCGAGCTCGAGCGTGTCGCGCAGCGCCTGCAGGTCTTGCAGGCGGTCGGACTCCGCGTAGCGCGCCTCGACGAGCTCGGCGATCACGCGCTCGAGCTCCTGTGCGCGGCCGTCGTCCTGCGCCACCTCGCGCACGCGGTCCCACAGCTGCGGGTTGAGCGGCGTGAAGCCGGCCGCCCAGGCGAAGGCCGCGCCCGGCACCTCCTCGACGGGGCCCGCACCCTGCGGGCGCAGCACGGGCAGCGCGAAGAGCACGATCAGCAAGGCACCCCAGGCATGGCGACGGCGCAGGCGCACGCGGAGGGACCCTCGGGGCCCGCCCCGGCACCCCACGTCTCGGGGCACATCGGGCGCTGGACCACCATGGATTGTGGGCACGCCGCAAGGGGTGTCAAGCACGCCCCGGCCGCGCGCCGGGCCTGCGCGAGGCCCTGCCGCGCGCCCCGTGCCCTGGGCGCGCCCAGACCGGCCGGCCCAGCGCCGCCGCGGGGCGGGTCACCGGCGCCGCCGGGGCAGTGCGCAGCACCATGATGCGGGCGCCAAGGTCGCCCCGGCAGGGCTCTCGAGCGCGGCCGCACAGGCGGCAGGCCTCGTGGGCCCACGGGCCTGCGGGGCACCAGGCATCGGGGGAAACAGGCCTCGGGGGAAACAGGCCTCGGGGGCAACAGGCCTCGGGGGCAAACGACCCCGCGGGCGCACGACCCCGCGGGCCGCTCGCCCACCGGGGCGC
>JBJTIJ010000444.1:0-5277 GCA_046094945.1 Planctomycetia bacterium
GGTGTCCACCAACCCCTCGGACCCCAACAGCCCGCCCGCCTCCTGGTGGGAGGAGCGCTGGCACCTGTGGAACGAGTCCAAGGCGGCCACCCATGCCGCCATCAAGGCCCTGACGGGGCAGGATTTCGCCTCCACGGCGCAGGCCCGGGAGTGGATCGAGGCCAACCGGCGCCAGGGCTTTGACTGGTAGGCCCGGGCGGGCCCGGCCTCCCGGGCTGGCGTGCTATAAACCGGACGCCGCGCCCCGGCTCCCCGCCCCGCGGGGCGGCGGCAAGGAGCCCCGATGAAGCTTCAGGCGTGTCCCTCGTGCCAGGCGCAGTTCGACGTGTCGGCATTTGCCAAGGGACAGCAGTTCCGCTGTGGTGCCTGCGGTGCGCTGATGACCGCGCACGCCGCCCCCGGGGCGGCCGCCGCGCCGCCCGCGCCTGCCGCGCAGAGGCCGGGGTCCGCGCCGCGCGCCAGTGCCCCGCCGGCGCCGGCCACCTCGTCCGTGGCCGCGGCGCGCAGCCCGCGCGGGCCCCAGTTCAAGCCGGCCCAGCGGGCCCAGGAGCCTGCGGCGCCCGCCCCCAGCGCACCCAGCCGCACGCCGCGCGCCGAGCGCGAGGAGCGCGGCGGCCGGGGCGCGGCCCCGGCCCGCAAGGGCCCGCCCATGGCCCTGATCGCCGGCGGCGGCGCGCTGGCCGTGGCCGTGGTGGTCGTGGTGCTGCTCGCCAGCGGCAAGGGCAAGGACAAGGGCGGCGCCGCGGGGCCCGCCGCGGGCGGGGCGGCCCAGACGGCCCCGGTGGCGGTGCCCGAGAAGCCCAAGGACTCGCTGGCGCAGGTGAAGGCCGACATGCAGCGCCTGCCTGCCGACTCGCGCAAGGGCAAGGACTGGAAGGCCTTCATCGGCCGGCTCAAGGACCTGGGCGAGCCCGCCAAGGCCACGCTCATGGACACCTACGAGCTGTACGTGGAGACGGCCTACGGCAGCGACGACAAGGAGGCGCGCACGGCGCTGGGCTACGAGGAGTTCCGCCACCCGCTGCCCGAGGAGATCAGCCAGACCAAGGGCCGGCCCTTCATCGCCGCCTTCGAGGCGGCCAATGCCCAGCGCTGGCTCAAGGATGACGAGGAGCGCCGCCTGGCCGCCGAGGCGCTCAAGGAGGTGATGGAGCACGCGCGCAAGCTGCGCGAGGACCGCCTCTACCGCGCCGGCGACGACATCTGGAACAACATCCTGCAGGACAAGCTGTTCAAGGACCAGAACTTCGCCGTGCGCTGGAGCCCGCCGCACCTGATCTGCTACGCGAGCAAGGACCGCCTCAGCGACCTGGACCTGCTGGGCATGCCGCGCAGCGAGCGCAAGAAGGAGCGCGAGCGGCTGGCGGCCAAGCGGGCCGAGTTCGAGCCGCTGATGGACGAGAAGCAGGCCATCTACACGCAGCTCTACGAGGAGTGGAACCGGCGCTTCAAGCAGGCGCTGGGCCTCAACGACCTGAGCGACGAGTGGGGCGGCCGCCCCGACCTCGTGGCGCAGAAGAAGGCCTCCTACCAGGGCGGCGTGCCGCTCGTGGTGTGGATCTTCGAGAACAAGGAGGCCTTCAACAAGTTCCACGAGGTCAAGGGCATGAAGCTGCCCGACGGCGTGGGCGGCTACTTCGAGTGGAAGACGGCCTGGATCTACCTCTTCGACGAGAAGAACGAGGGCGACGCGCGCGTCTTCGAGATCGCCAAGAACCTGCACGAGGGCACGCACCAGCTCGAGCACTGGTTCGGCATGCAGCTCAACGGCTGGAAGCCGAAGAAGAACTTCACGCAGGACTGGTGGGGCGAGGGCCTGGCCGAGTACTTCGGCGCCCACAAGCTCAGCGAGGACGGCAAGCTGACCTTCACCGGCCGCAACTACACGCGCCTGAGCGAGGGCCAGAACATGGCCGCGGCCCTCAAGAAGGCCGGCAAGGAGTACCCGATCGTCAAGCTCGAGAAGCTGACGTCGTGGAGCACCTACGCCGACGCCATGCAGCACGCCGCCAGCATGGGCCTGGACCCGGGCTGGGGCCAGAACATGTTCATCTACCAGCAGGGCTCGTGGCTCTTCGAGATGTGCATGGACCAGCTGGGCGGCAAGTACCGCGACAAGCTGATGAGCTACCTCAAGGCCTGCATGAACCGCGAGGAGGGCGGCCAGGCCTTCCGGCTGGCCTTCAAGATCCGTGACGAGGACGACTGGGAGGAGCTGCAGAAGGACTTCGAGGCCTATTGCAAGCAGATGCTCGCACTGGACATCTCGCAACTGCGCTACAAGCCCACCAAGCGCCCCGCCCCGGCGCGCAAGGAGTAGCGGGCTGGCCGGGAGGCCCGCTCGCGGCCCCGCCGCCGTGCCCGACACGCCCTCGCCGGCCCTGCTGCCCCAGCCCCGGCCCGCGGCCGCCTCGTGGCGCGGGCTGCTGCTGGTGGCGCTCGTGGCCCTGCTCGCACAGGCCGCCACGCTGGGCGGCACGGCGGCGCTCGACGACGTGCCGGTGGTGGCCAGCAATCCCGCGCTCGAGCGTGGGCTGGGCGCGCTGCCGGCCACCTTCCGCGAGCCGCAGTGGCCCGGGCAGCTCGAGCAGCAGCCCTGGCGCCCGCTGGCCAGCGTGAGCCTGCACGTCGAGCATGCGCTGGCCCCGGGCGAGGCCGCGCTGCGCGTGGGCCACGTCACGCAGCTGCTGCTGCATGCCTGCGTCGCCCTGCTGGCCACGCTGCTGGCCTGGCGCGTGGCGCCGGGCCGCACCCTGCTGGGCCTGGGCGTGGGCCTGGTGGTGGCGGCCCATCCGCTGGCCACCTGCGCGGTGGCCCTGCTCGTGGGCCGCAGCGTGCTGCTGGGCACGGCGCTGGCCCTGGGCGCGCTGGTGCTGGCCGTGGGCTGGCGCCCGGGGCAGCACGCGCGCCTGGCCTGGGCGGGCACGCTGGCGCTGCTGGCCCTGCTGGCCTGCGAGGCCTGGGCCGCGCTGCCGCTGGTGGCGCTGCTGCTGGTGCGCAGCGCGGCGGCCGCCGATCCCACGCGCCCGCGCCGGGCCGCGTGGCTGCCGCCGCTGGCCATCGCCGCGGGCACGGCCGTCTGGCTGGCACTCTGGTGGCGCCACGGGCCGGGCGCGTGCGCGGTGGACGTCGCGGAGCCGGGGCCCTGGGCGCGCCTGGCGCTGGGGCTGGAGGCGGCCGCGCGCGGCGTGCTGCACGTGGCCGTGCCCGTGGGCTGGGTGGCCGACCGCACGCACGAGGCGCTGCCGGGGCGCGGTTGGGTGCTCGAGGGCGGCCGCTTGCTGGCGGTGTTCCTGGCCGGCGTCGCGCTGCTGGCCGCGGGGCTGGTGCCCCTGCGCCGCGGCGCGCTGGCGGCGTTGCGGCCCGCCCTGCTGGGCGGGGGCCTCGTGCTGCTGGGCGCCGCACTGGTCCTGCCGCTGGGCGCCGTGCTGGAAGATCGCTGGGGCTACCTGGCCTTGCCGGCCTGGGCCGTGGCCGCGGGCCTGTGTGCCGAGTCGGTGGCTCGCTGGGCACAGGGCTCGACGGCGCGCCGCACGCTGGCGGCGTGGATGCCCGGCCTCGTGCTGCTGTGCTTCACGCTGCTGGGCGTGCGCGTGGCGCAGGGCCTCTCCGACGACGACGTCGCCCACCGGCGCCTGATGGCCCTGCCGGGCGGCCATGGGCCTGCCTTGCTGCGGCGCGCGGAGCGCCTGCGCCTGGAGGGCGAGCGGCTGCACGCGCAGGCCATGCGCCTGCCCGTGCGCAACCCCGACCCGGCGCGTGACCCCGGGCGTGGCCCGCTGCTGGCAGCCGCCCGCGAGGCGCGCAGCCAGGCCATGGACCTCGCGCTGGCGGCCACGCGCCAGCCGGCCACGCGCGAGGACCCGCAGGCGTGGCTGGTGCTGGGCCTGCTGCAGCTGGACACGCCCACGCCGGCCGATGCGCTCGAGACGCTGGCACGCGCGCGGCGCCTGCACCCGCTGCTGTCCGCCCAGGGCGAGGCAGCGGCCGGGGCCAGCGTGGCCAGCCGGCGGCAGGCGGCGCGCATCTACAGCGCCCTGGCGCGGGCGCAGGCCACGCAGGGCCGCCAGCAGGCCGCCGCCGACGCGGCCGCCGAGGCGCTCAAGCACGAGAACGTGGCCGCCGGCCTCGCGGGCAGCCCGCCGGACATGGACCTCGTGCTGCGCGCGGCCGTGGTGCTGGCCGCCGACGGCCGCTACGAGCTGGCGCTGCCGGCCCTCGAGCAGGTGGCCCTGGGCCATCCCGAGGCCAGCGTGCGCGCGCAGGTGGCCACGCAGTTGCGCGATGCGCGCGAGGCGCGGGCCGAGCGCGTGGCCACGCTGCTGCGCAGCGGGCGCGCCAGCCAGGAGAGCCCCGACACGATGCGGCTGGCCATCGACGACTACGAGGAGGCGCTGCGGCTGGATCCCGCATCCTTCGAGGCGCGCTACTGGACGGCGCAGATCCGCGCCATGCACTTCGGCAGCTACGCGCTGGCGCTGGACATCTTGCGCGAGGGCCTGGCCCGGCTGGCCCGCGAGCGACCCTCGCCCGAGGTCGAGCGCCAACGCGCGCGCTTCGAGGAGCTGCAGCGCCTGGTCGAGCAGCGCCAGCAGGCCGACGAGCGCGCCGACGGCGAGGGTCGCGAGGGCGAGGGGCGCGACGGCCGCTGAGCGCGGCGCAGGCGCGCCCGGCGTGGGGGGCGGCTCAGGCCTTGGCGTCGGGCGCGGCCGCGGGCGGCGCGGGCGGAGGCGGCGGCACCAGGCTGGGCGGCAGGTGCGGCGCCAGGGCGCGCACCGCCTCCAGGTCGCCCAGCGCCAGCAGGCCCAGGCGGGCCTCGAGGTGGCGGCCGGCAGCGGCCGCTGCCGAGGCCGCCGCGCGCAGGTCGGCCTCGGGCACGTCGCGGCCCAGCCGGCGCAGCGACAGCAGCTCGAAGGTGCGGCCCTCGCGCACGGCCCGGGCCTGGGCGCCGTCCAGCGCAGGGTGGCTGGCGCGGCCCTCGTAGAGCAGCAGGGCCTGCACGTGGCGGCCGGCGCTGCGCAGGGCCTCGGCCACCCGCTCGCGCTCGGCCTCGGGGGCCAGGCCCGCCCGCAGCTCGCGCATGGCCAGGGCGTCGGGGAAGGCGCGGTCGGCCATGGCGCTGCTCCGTGGGGGCCGGGCACGGCCCTTTGACAGCCGTCCCCGATGGTCGTAAGGTTCGGCGCCACAAGGATCTAGGGAATTCCGCGACAGCTCCCGGCGCCCCGGGGGCGGAGACCCTGCATGAGCCCGACCCCGCCCGCCCGACCCGAAGCCGGC
>JBJTIJ010000445.1:0-3604 GCA_046094945.1 Planctomycetia bacterium
CGCCCAAGGAGCGCGCGCGGCGCACCATGCTCATCAAGCGGGGCGGTGCCGCGCCGGGCGCTGGCGCGTCGGCTCCCGCGGCGGCGGCTGCGCCGGCCGCCCCGGCGGCTGCGGGCGGCCTCGACCCCAACGAGGCGGGCATCAGGCCCTAGGAGAAGGCCCGCCGCGCGAGGCGGGCCAAGCGCGGCGGCGGCGCGCCGGCGGCGGCCGCTGCCGCGCCGGCCGCGCCTGCGGCACCTGCGGCCCCTGCGGCGCCCGAGCTGCCCGACCCCGACGAGCCCGGCATCTCGCCCAAGGAGAAGGCCCGGCGCACGATGCTGCGCAAGCGCGCCGCCGGCGGCGGCGCCTAGCGGCGCGTGCCGCGCGCGCCCTGTCGCGTGCGCCCGGGCGCCGTGCCCACCTCGTGACGCGACCCGCCCGCAAGCCCCCGGTGCGCGTGCCCAGCGCGGGCGCGGTGCTGCACTACGCCGAGATCGGCACCAAGGGGGCCAACCGCGTGCAGTTCGAGCGGCGCCTGGAGGACCGCCTGCGCGAGGCGCTGGGCCACGCCGGCCTGCTGGGCAAGGTGATCCGGCTGGGCGGCCGCTTCCTGGCCGTGCCGCGCGAGGGCGCCACGGCGGGCGAGGCGCTGGAGGTGCTGCTGCGCGTGCCGGGCGTGGCCAGCGGTGCGCCCGCGCAGGTGGTGCCGGCCGCGCTGGAGGCCACGGCGCAGGCGGCGGTGGACCTGCTGGGCGCGCAGCCCGCCGGCACCTTCAAGGTCGAGTCGCGCCGCACGGACAAGGCCTTCGCCGTGCCCTCGATGGAGGTCTCGCGCCAGGTGGGCGCGAGCTGCCGCGCGGCCAGCGGGCGGGACGTGGACGTGCACGCCCCGGCGGTCACGGTGCGCATCGAGGTGCTGGCCGGCTGCGCGGTGGTGAGCGCGGGCGAGCGCCCCGGGCCGGGCGGCCTGCCGGTGGGCAGCAGCGGGCACCTGCTGGCGCTGCTCTCGGGCGGGCTGGACTCCCCGGTGGCGGCCTGGCAGGTGCTGCGCCGCGGCGCGCGCGTGACGGCCGTGCACTTCTGGAACCGCACCGCCCGCTCGCAGGCGGTGCTGGAGAAGCTGGAGGACCTGGCGCGCGTGCTGGCCCGCACGGCGGGCGAGGTGCCGCTGGTGGTGGTGCCCTTCGAGGGCTGCCAGAGCGCCATCGTGGCGGGCGTGACCGAGCCGCTGCGCATGCTGGTCTACCGGCGCGCCATGCTGCGCGCCGGCGCGGCGCTGGCCCGCAGCGAGCGCGCGCAGGGCCTGGTCACGGGCGACTGCCTCGGGCCGGTGGCCAGCCAGACGGCCGAGAACCTGCGGGCCGTGCACGCGGTGCTGGCCTCCGAGGGCCTGGCCGTGCCGGTCTACATGCCGCTGGTGGGCAGCGACAAGGCCGAGATCGTGGCCCGCGCGCGCGCGCTGGGCACCTACGACATCTCCATCCGCCCGCACGAGGACCAGTGCAGCCTGCTGGCCACGCAGCGCCCGGCCAAGGCTGCGCAGCCCGATGACCTGGCGCGAGCCGAGGCCGGGCTGCCGTGGGCGGGCCTGGTGCAGGAGGCGCTGGCCGGGGCGCGCCGCACGCGCGTGCGGCCCGCCTGAGGCGCAGGCCTCAGGGCTTGCGCACCTCGAGGCCCGCCAGGCGCCAGCGGCCCTCCTCGGGCAGCAGGTCCACCACGAACTCGCGTGCCTGGCCGTCCTCGTAGCGGCCCAGCACCACCACGCGCCAGCCGGCCCCACGCGGCTCGTCGCGCACGTAGTCCAGGTGCTTCACCAGCGGCAGGCCGTCGAGCTGGGCCGTGATGGGCGCCGAGAAGTCATCGAGGCTGGTGGCACGCCTGAGGCGGCGCAGCTGCGACATGTGCAACTCGCCCAGCGAGAGCCGCGCCACCAGGCCTGCCAGCCGCTCGGCCTCCGGCACGGCCCACTCGCGGCGCGCGCCCGTGGGCACGTCCGCGGGCGGCTGGATGTCGAAGTCGCACAGGCTCCAGCCGGCCTCGCCGCGGATGAACTCGAAGCTGGCCTGCGCCGGCTGCTGGCTGCGCGTGAAGCGCAGGCGCGCCTGCACGCGCCGCCGCGGGATGCCGGGCCGCTCCACGCGCTGCGGCGCGCCCACCTCCAGCACCTCGCGCAGCGGCCCCAGCGCCGTGCGCAGGAACTGGGCCGAGGCTTGCAGCTCGGCCGGGTCCCAGAGCGGGAACAGGCCCGTGTTGCTGGACAGGGCCTCGGAGGTGCCCGCGTCCACGGTGGCGAGGAAGCGGCGCACCTCGGGCTCGAGGTCGGCCCCGGGCAGCAGCGCCAGCACCAGCAGCGCTGCGGCGACGAGCGCCGCCGGCAGCAGCCAGCGCAGGCGCCGGGAGCCGGCCGCGCTCATGCCGCAGGCACGGGCTGCGCGCGCACGGCCTCGAGGATGGCGTCGGTGAGCGCTGCCCCGCTGGCCTTGCCGCCCAGGTCGGGCGTGAGGGCCTCGCGCCGGTGCTGGGTGACGTGCGCCACGCCGCGGCGGATGCGCTTGTAGAGGTCGGGCCGCCCCAGGTGGTGGCACATCATGGCGCCCGAGAGGATCATCGCGATGGGGTTGGCGATGCCCTTGCCGGCGATGTCGGGTGCGCTGCCGTGGATGGCCTCGAACACCGCGCCGGCCTCGCCGTAGTTGGCGCCGGGGGCCAGCCCCAGGCCCCCGATGAGGCCGGCGGCCAGGTCGCTGACGATGTCGCCGTAGAGGTTCTCCAGCAGCAGCACGTCGAACTGCCCCGGGTTGCGCACCAGCTTCATGCACAGCGCATCCACCAGCACGTCGTCGAAGCCGATCTTGCCGGCGTAGGGCGTGGACTCCGAGCGGCAGCAGTCCAGGAACAGGCCGTCGGCCTTCTTCATGATGTTGGCCTTGTGCACGGCCGTGACGCGCTTGCGCTCCCAGGTGGTGGCGTACTGGAAGGCGAAGCGCGCGATGCGCCGGCTGGCGCGCTCGGTGATGACCTTGATGGAGGTCACCACGCCCGGGGCCACCTCGTTCTCCAGCCCCGCGTAGAGGTCCTCGGTGTTCTCGCGCACCACCACCAGGTCCACGGCGCCGTAGGGCGTCTCGAGGCCGGGCACGGTCTTCACCGGGCGCACGTTGGCGTAGAGCTCCAGCTCCTTGCGCAGGCGCACGTTGGCCGAGGCGTGCCCCTTGCCGATGGGCGTGGTGGTGGGGCCCTTGAGGGCCACGCCGCACTCCTTGATGGCCGCCAGCGTGCAGGCCGGCAGCGCGTCGCCGTGCCGCTCGAAGGCCTCCAGGCCGATGGGCTGCTCCACCCACGTCACGGGCAGGCCGGCCGCCTCGATCACGCGGCGGGCCGCGTCCGTCACCTCGGGGCCGATGCCGTCGCCCTGCAGCAGCACGACGCGGTGGGGGGCCGAGGCGGGTCGCGGGGCAGTCATCGGCGGGGGCTCCGGGAGGCCCGCGCAGCCTACCGGCGCCGGGCGGGCCGGGTGCCCTTCGCGCTGCCCGCGGGCGCCTGCGGCCGCCCGCCCAGGTGGCGGGCGGCCGGCGGGCGGGCGGTGCGGGGCGGGCGGCGCGTGCCGCGCGGGGGGGCCCCCCCG
>JBJTIJ010000446.1:0-4482 GCA_046094945.1 Planctomycetia bacterium
TGCGGGGCCCGTGCTCCGGTGCCCGTGGGCAGGGCCGTGGGCTGGTGGCCGGCCGCAGGGCTCGTGCGCACGGGCTCGCGCACATGGGCCCGCGCACATGGGCTCGCGGGCGGCAGCCTGCGGGCCGCCGCCGTGCCGTGCGGGAGGCGGCGGCGCAGGGCAGGGGCGCCCGCCGGCACGCTGGCC
Organism: Planctomycetia bacterium; assembly: GCA_046094945.1. Taxonomy (GTDB): domain Bacteria; phylum Planctomycetota; class PLA2; order PLA2; family JAEUHO01; genus CAXQZU01. Next base: position 187 of record JBJTIJ010000446.1, read on the forward strand.
GGGGCCGGGCGCCCGGCGCACGGGTACACTCCCGAGGTGACGAGCCCGCCGCTTGCTGCCGCACCGCTGGAGGCCCTCGACCAGGCCTTCGAGGTCGTGCTCCAGCAGGCCCCGCGCGCGGAGCAGGACCGCTGGCTGGCGGAGGCCGACCGGCTGCGCGCCCACGACGACGATGCCTCCCACCTGCGGGCGCGCACCGTCTACCGGGCGCTGGTGGACCGGCTCTGCGAGGGCGGGGCGGCCCACCTCGAGCGGGCCGCGTGGGCCGTCTCCTCGGCCTGTGCCTGCGACCCCGTCCAGCGGCGGCTGGCCACGCTGGCGCTGGCGCACCCGGGCGCCGCCCAGCGCGCGGCGGCCACCTGCGCCCTGGCGGCCTGCGAGTGGCGCGCCGGCGACTTCCAGCAGGCCGAGCAGCGCCTGCGCACGCTGCTGCCCTCGGCACGTGCCCGCGCCGACGAGCTGGAGGTGGCGGCCTGCTGCGTGCTCGGCAGCCTCTACGCGCACCAGAACCGCGAGCTGGAGGCGCTGGTGCTGGCCCGGCGCGCCCTGCTGGTGGCCGAGCAGCGGCCCGACCTGCACCCCACGCTGGCCGCGCACGCGATCCTCTCGCTTGCCGAGGCCTACCGCAGCCTGGAGGATGCCGTGGGCCTGGGCCTGACGGCGCAGCGCATGCTGGCGGTGAGCACGCGCCTGTCGGAGCCCGACGCCGGACGACTGCGCATGTTCGCCTACATGATGGCGCACGAGTCGGCGCTGCTGCGCGGCGACCTGCCCGCCGCGCGCGAGCAGCTGGACGCGGCATGGGCCGAGCACGGCCGCGATCCCAAGACGGTGGGCTACCCCGAGGCCGTGCTCGACGAGCACGAGGCGCGCCTGTCGTTGCGGCTGCGCGACCCCGCGCGCGCGGCCACCTACATCGAGCGCAACCTCGTGCGCATGGGCAGCCACCCGAGCCTGGGGCTCGCCTGGGAGGTGCACGCCGTCGAGCACGCGCTGGCCGTGGGCCAGCACGAGCAGGCGCTGGGGCACGCGGGCCGCGCGCTGTCCCGGCTGGGCGATGCGCGCCAGCGTGCCGAGCTGGGCAGCGGCCGGCGGCTCGAGCAGGCGCAGCGGCTGGCCGACCTGCTGGGCACGGCCCGGGGCGGCGACGCCTCCGCGGCGCAGGCCTGGCGCGAGGCGGCCGACGCCGCCTACGACCGCCTGCGCGAGCTGGCGCGCGCGCCGCAGGACCTGCCCGAGGTGGCCACGCCCACGCAAGAGGACCACGAGACGCTGGCGCGCTTCCGCGGCCGCTTCCTGCGCCGCCACACCCTGCTGCTGGAGCGCCTGCGCGACCTGCTCGTGGAGGCCCGCGCCCGGGGCGAGCTGCCGGCGTGGGCCACGGCGGCACTGGGCGGCTTCACGGCCATGTGCGCCTGGTGCCGCTCGGTGCGCGACCCGCACGGCGTGTGGCTGCCGCTGGGCCACCTCATCGCCAACAGCGGGCCGCACCTCATCGTCACGCACGGCATCTGCGAGACGTGCCGGGCCAGCGTGGGCAGCTGAGCCCCCGCCCGGCGGCGCGGGCTGCGGCCGGGGCCTGCGCCAGCCGATAGCCTCGGAGGTCCGATGGGTCCCGCGCTGCGCCTTGCCCTGTTGCGCCTGTCTGCCATGGGCGGGCTCGTGGCCAGTGCGCTGCTGGCCCACGATGCGTTGCACCCCGAGCGCGCCTTCTGCCCGCTCGTGCAGGCCTGCAATGCCGCCAGCCACAGCGCGCTGGGGCAGGTGGCGGGCGTGCCCACCAGCGTGGTGGGCCTGTGTGCCTTCGGGGCCTTCTTCCTGCTGAGCCTGCTGCCGGGCGAGCCCACGCGCAAGCTGCTGCGGCTGGCCGGCTTCCTGGCGGCGCTGGGCGGCGGCGTGCTCTTCGCCTACCAGGCGCTGGCGCTGGACGCCTTCTGCCCGCTGTGCCTGGGCGCCGACACCGCCGGGCTGCTGCTGGGCCTGCTGACGCTGACGTGGACCAAGCCCAGCCCCGCGCGCGAGACGGGCTCGGCGCGCATGGCGTGGCTGTTCCTGGCCGGCTGTGCCGTGGCGCTGCCGCTGGCCTGGCCGCGTGCGCAGCGGCCCGCCTCCGTCGAGATCAGCCCGCCCAGCGAGCTGTTCGCCGACGAGCCGGCCGCCGCCGTGGCCGCGGCGCCGGTGCCCGTGCCGGCGCCCGCCCCGCTGCCCGCCTCGCCCGTGCCGCCGGGCTCGCGCCAGGGCATCCCGCCGCGCCCCACGGCCGGCACGCCGGCCCCCGCGGCCGTGCCCGCCGGCCCGTCACGGCCGGCCCCCGAGCCGGCGCGCACCGCGCCGCGGCCTGCCCCGGTGCGCCCGGCCCCCAGCCCCGTGCCCAGCGCGCCGCCGCCTGCGCCGGCCGCGGTGGAGAAGCCGGCGCCCGTGCCGCCGGGCACCGTGCTGGTGGTGGAGTACCTCAACGCCTTCTGCCCGCACTGCCGCGCCACGCACGCGCGGCTGGCCCGGGCCGTGGCCGCCTTTGGCGCGCCGGTGCGCATCCGCCGCGTCTACACGTGGGCCACGGCCGACTACCCCGCGTGGGCGCGCGCCTGCGCCTTCGCCGCAGGCGTGGGGCGCGAGGACCGCATGTTCGAGGAGCTGCTGCAGGCCCGAGGCCCCGACCTCGACGAGGTGCTCGCGGCCGGCCAGCGCGCTGGGCTGGACGTGCAGGCGCTGTCGGCGGCACTGCGCGACCCCACGCCGCCGCCGCGCCTCGTGCGCGACCGCCAGCTGTTCTCGGCGGCGCGGCTGGAGGGCATGCCCACCCTCGACATTGGCCGCCGGCGCCTGATGGGGGAGCAGAGCGAGGCCGAGCTCCGTGCAGCGCTGGAGGCGGCGCGCCCGGCGCAGGCCGCGGCCCCGGCGCCAGCCCGGCGCCGCTAGCACCCCGCCGCGTGCCGCATGCACCGCCGCGTGCGCGCCCGCATGCGCGGCAGGCGCCGCGGTAGCATCCAGCCATGTCGCGCACGCACGCGCCGCCGGCCCTCCCGCCCGACGTGGCCCCCGATGCGGAGGTTGCCGCGCGTGGGCTGGCCAAGGCCTTCGACGGCCGCCAGGTGCTCAGCCCGCTGGACCTCACCATCCGGCAGGGCGAGATCGTGGCCATCGTCGGCGCCAGCGGCTCGGGCAAGACGGTGCTGATGCAGTGCCTGTGCGGGCTGCTGGCTGCCAGCGCCGGCACGGTGTGGGCGCGCGACCACAGCCGCCCGGGCGCGCCGCGCGTGGCCATCACGCACATGGGCGAGCGCGAGCTGGAGCCGGTGCGCCGCGCGTGGTCGGTCGTGTTCCAGCAGAACGCGCTGTTCAGCGGCAGCGTCTACGAGAACTGCGCCATCTGGCTGCGCGAGAACCTGCGCTGGGACGAGGCGCGCATCGACGTGCGCGTGCGCAAGGTGCTGGCCGACACCGGACTGGACGTGAAGGACGTGCTGCCCAAGGGGCGCGATGCGCTCTCCGGCGGCATGGCCAAGCGGGTGGCGGTGGCGCGAGCCCTGGTCAGCGACCCGGCCGTGATCTGGTACGACGAGCCCACGACCGGGCTCGACCCGGGCAGCGCGCGCGTCATCCACGACCTCATCTGGCAGACCCACCACGCGCGCACGGCCTCGGGCGTGCAGCGCACCTCCGTGATCGTGACCCACGACCGTGACCTGCTGCGGCGCCTCCACCCCCGGGTGGTGATGCTGGACGGCGGCACGGTGTGCTTCGACGGGCCCTACGAGGCGTTTGCGCACGCGGCCGAGGGGCCGGCGGCCGCCTACCTGGCCGAGATGCCCGCCCTGCAGGGCCGGCCCGTGGCGCCCCCCCAGCCCGGCTAGGCGCTGGGCCCGGATCCCGGCTTGGCGCACGGCTTGGCGGGCGCGGGGGGGTCGCGTACCATGCCGCGGCACCCGCGGGGGTGTAGCTCAGTTGGTTTAGAGCGCCGGCCTGTCAAGCCGGAGGTCGCGGGTTCGAGCCCCGTCACTCCCGCCATTCAACTCGCGCGCAAGTCGCGCTGGTGCATCGTCTTACGGCGACGGCCCGTTCGCGCGCCGCGAGGCCCCCAGGACGTAGGGATCCCTCCGTACCAGCACCGGTGCTGGTACAGCGCAGAACGGGCTCTCGATCGACGCCCGATCCACGCCGGATCGACGCCCGATTCCTCGACGCCCCTGCGCGAAGGCCACGGGAACGGGCCTCCGGGCGCTCTCCAGGCCGAGGGTCATGCGCGGCGCCAAACCCCCGCAGAGCGCAGCGGAATGGCCCTTCGGGGCTGTCCCC
>JBJTIJ010000447.1:0-5013 GCA_046094945.1 Planctomycetia bacterium
GTCCAGCCCCAGCCCAGACCCAGCACCCTGAGGCGCGAGGCCTGGCCTCCCACCCCGGCCCGGTCCGGGCCCGCCGGCCTGCCACCCGTGCCGCCCGCGAGCCCGCTCGGCGCAGCCCGCTCGGGCGACGCCTAGGGCGCCTCGCCGCGGTTGCAGGCGTTGGCGGCGGCCTCCAGTCCCTGCTCGGCCCAGGTGCGCACGGCCGCGGCCGCCCGTTCCACGACACGCGGCAGCCCGGCCTGCTGCTCGGCCGACCAGCGGCCGAGCACGAAGTCGGCGGCGTCCTGCTGGGGCGGGTCCACCGGCCCGATGCCGACCCTGAGCCGGGCGTAGCGCGCATGGCCCAGCGCCTGCTCGATGCTCTTGAGGCCGTTGTGGCCGCCCGGCGAGCCCTCGGCCCGGACGCGCAGGCGTCCGAAGGGCAGCATGAAGTCGTCCACCACGACCAGCGCGCCGGCGGGCTCCACCTCGTGCACGGCCAGCGCGCGCACGTAGGCCGGACCGCACAGGTTCATGAAGGTGGTGGGCAGCACGAGGTGCAGGCGCCGCCCCCCCACCTCGATGCGCGCCTCCTCGCCCTCGTAGAAGCCCGAGCGGCGCCAGCCGGCGCCGGCCTCGCCAGCCAGCGCCTGCAGCACGCGCCAGCCCACGTTGTGGCGCGTGTCGGCGTAGCGCGAGCCCGGGTTGCCCAGGCCGAAGGCGAGCAGCTGCGCGGGCAGGTCGGGGGCGGGCATGCGACGGGACGCGTCCCGGCCGTGCGGCTCCCCGGCGGCCGGCGCGGGCTACTTCTTCTTCTCGTCCTTCTTGGCCTCGGGCTTGGCGCCCTTGTCGCCCGCCTTGGCAGCGCCCTCGGCGGCGGCGCCCTCGGCGCCCTCCTCTTCCTTCTTCTTGCCGATCAGCTCGGGCTCGGCCGGCGCGCCCTCGGCGGGCGTGGCCGCGGCCACCACCTTGATGGTGGTCACCACGCACATGACCAGGTCCTTGTTGCCGCGCAGCGAGACGCCGGCGGGCAGCTTGACGTCGGCGGCGTGGATGCTGTCGTGCAGGTCGAGGTGCTCGACCTCGATGACGATCTCGCGCGGCAGGTCGGCCGGCTTGCAGCGGATCTCGATGGCGTTGCGCAGCGGCTGGAACACGCCGCCCTCGGCCGCGCCCTTGGCACGGCCGCGGAACACCACGGGCACCGTGTCCTCGATCTCGGCGTTGCGGTCCACGCGCAGGAAGTCGACGTGCAGCAGCTCGTCGCTGGTGGGGTCGAACTGCGCCGCGCGCAGCAGGGCCGTGCGCTGCTCGCCCTCGAGGGCCAGGTCCACCAGGCGGTTGCCCGAGCGCATGAAGCGCTCCAGCTCGCGGCCCTCGGCCGAGAGCGGCAGTGTGGGCTTGCCCAGGCCGTAGAGCACGACCGGCACCCGGCCGTCCCGGCGCAGCCGGTTGGACGAGTTCGTGCCGCTCTTCTCGCGGCGCTGCACGGGGATCTTGGTGAAGTCCATGGGGCGATTTCCTGCGGGAACCGGACGGTTGTAGGGGCTCCCCCCGGGGACCCCAAGCCGGGGCAGGGGTGCCTTGGCCTGAGCCGCCGCCGGGGCCGGCCGGGCCGGGCCGGGGGCCCGCGGCCGGGCCCTGGCCCCGCCCTTGGGCCGGGGCCGGGGCCCGGCCGGGGGCCGGCCTGCCGGCGGGACCGGCACGCGTCGGCCCCGAGGCGGCGGGACGCGGCCGGGGGCCCGAGGCCACCGGCAGGGGCCCCGCAGGAGCCCCCGCGCACGTCCCCGCGGGCCGCGGGCCTAGCTCATGCCGTCCTCGCGGCGCGTGAACAGCGCCGAGACCGACTTCTCCTCGTGCACGCGCAGGATGGCGTCGGCCAGCAGGTCGGCGATCGACAGCATCTGCAGGCTGGGCAGGCCGGCGGTGTCCACCGGGATGGTGTCGGTGAGCACGATCTGCTCCACCGGCGCCGCCGCCAGGCGCTCGCGCGCCGGGCCGCACAGCACGCCGTGCGTGGCCGCGATGCGCACCGTCTTGGCGCCGTGCTGGCGCGCCACGCGCGCCGCGTCGCAGATCGAGCCGGCCGTCGAGATCATGTCGTCGATGATCAGGACGTTGCGGCCCTCCACGCTGCCGATCAGGGCCGCGGCCTCGGTCTTGTCGCCCGACAGGCGCTTCTTGTCCACGATGGCCAGGTCGCCGCCCAGCCGGGCGGCGTAGCCGCGCGCCATCTTGCTGGAGCCCACGTCGGGGGCCACGATGGCCAGGTCGGGCAGGCGCAGCGAGCGGAAGTGCTCGGCCAGCACCGGCGCGGCGTAGAGGTGGTCGACCGGCACGTCGAAGAAGCCCTGGATCTGGGCCGCGTGCAGGTCCACGGTGATGACGCGGTGCGCGCCCGCCTGCGTGAGCAGGTTGGCCACCAGCTTGGCCGTGATCGGCACGCGGCCCTCGTCCTTGCGGTCCTTGCGCGCGTAGCCGAAGTAGGGGATCACCGCCGTGATGCGCGAGGCCGAGGCGCGGCGCACCGCGTCCATCAGGATCAGCAGCTCCATCAGGTTGTCGTTGACGGGCGGCGAGGTGCTCTGCACGAGGTAGACGTCGTTGCCGCGCACGTTCTCGTCCACGCGCACGTCGATCTCGCCGTCGGGGAAGCGGCTCACCTTGGCCGGGGTCACCGGGATGCGGATGCGGTCGGCGATGCGGCGCGCCAGGTCGCGCGAGGCGTTGCCGTGGATGATCTGCAGCTGTCCGTGGCTCATGCTCCGCGACCCTCCCGCCCGGGGCCGCGCGGGGCCTTGCCCTCGCGCCGCGCCCCACGCTGTTCCTGCGACTGCCGGCCGGCCTCCTCGTGCGCGCGCCGCTGGCGCTGGCCGCGCCCGCCGCCGCGCGCCGCGCGCTCGATGGCGCGCCGCCGCTCGGCCTGCTCGGCGGCCGCCTGCGCGGCCCGGGGCCCGTGCGCGGGGGCCGGCGCGCTGGGCGCGATGCCCGAGGGGCGCTTGCCGGCCTGCAGCGGGCGGGCCGGCACGCCGGCCACCACCTGCCCCGCCGGCACGTTGCGCCGCGCGGTCACCACGGCGTTGGCGCCCGTGACGGCGCCCTCCCCCACCTCGACGGGCGCCACCAGCACGGTGCCCGAGCCGATGCGCGCGCGCGCGCCGATGGTGGTGCGGTGCTTGCCTGCGCCGTCGAAGTTGGCCGTGATGCTGCCGCAGCCGATGTTGGCCTCGGCCCCCACGCTGGCGTCGCCCAGGTAGGCCAGGTGCTTGGCCTTGGCCGAGCGGCCCAGCGTGCTGGCCTTCACCTCGACGAAGTTGCCCACCTCGGCCCGTGCCTCGAGCACCGCCGCCCCGCGCAGGCGCGCGAAGGGCCCCACCACGGCGCCGGCCGCGATGCGGCAGCCGTGCTCCACCACCGTGAAGGGCAGCAGCGTGGCGCCCGGCTCGATCTCGACGTCCACCTCCACGATGGTGTGCTCGAGGTCGACGATGCGCACGCGCCGCGCCAGGTGCTGCGCCAGGATGCGGCGGCGCAGCACGGCGAAGGCCCCGGCGAGGTCCTCCCACGTGTTGACGCCCAGCAGGTCGGCCCCGCCGGGCACGGCCAGCGCCTCGACGCGGCCGCCGGCGGCGCGCATGCCCGCCAGCGCATCGGGCAGGTACTGCTCGCCCTGCGCGTTGGCGCTGGTGAGCGCCGCCAGCGCAGGCCGCAGCACCTCGGCGCGGAAGGCGTACAGGCCGGTGTTGAACTCGGTGAGCGCCAGCACCTCGGGGCGCCCCACCGCGTCGCGTGCCTCCACCACGGCCTCGAAGGCGCCGGCGGCCGAGCGCACCACGCGGCCCAGGCTGCCGGGCTGCGCGGCGTGGCCCGTGAGGAAGGTGGCGGCCGCGCCCGTGGCCCGGTGGTGGGCCAGCAGCGTGTCCACGCTCTCGCGCGTGAGCTGCGGCACGTCGCCGCTCACCACCAGCACGTCGCCGGCGAAGCGCGGCACGGCCTCCAGCGCCACGCGCACGGCGTGGCCGGTGCCCTGCTGGGGCTGCTGCAGCACGGGCCGCGCGCCCTTCCAGTGGCCGTCGAGCCACGCGCGCACCTGCGGCGCGCCGTGGCCGATGACCACCAGCGTGGGCTCGGCCGGCAGGCCCGCCAGCGCGCGGCGCACGTGCTCGAGCAGCGGCGCGCCCAGCACCTCCACCAGCACCTTGGGCGGGGCCTCGTCGCCGGTGGCGAGGCGCGTGCCCTTGCCCGCGGCCAGCACCACCAGGGCCAGGGGTCGGGCGGCGCCCGCCGGGGTGCTCATGAGGCCTCCACGCGCGTCCCCGCGGGACGGCGGCGCGAAGTGTGCGCCCGGGGCGGCGGGCGCGCAAGAAGCGCGCCCGGCCGCCGGGACGGGCTGGTTCCCCGGGGAGGACTCGAACCTCCAACTTCAGGATCCAAAGTCCCGCGTGCTACCAGTTGCACCACCGGGGAGCGGCCAGCGCCACGGGCGGCATCCTACCCCTGCGGGTCGGGCAGGCCCACCACGGCGCGCCGCAGCAGGTCCAGCGCCAGCAGGGCCGCGCGCCGGCGCACCAGCTCGCGCTCCAGCGGCGCCACGAGGCGGGCCACGCGCGTGGGCTGTCCCGCCTGCGCCACGGCCACGAAGGCCGTGCCGGCAGCCACCGCCCCGGCCGGGCCCGTCCAGGGCCCCGGCCCGGCCACGCCCGTGGTGGACAGGCCCAGCGCCGTGCCGGCGCGCATGCGCGCGCCCTCGGCCATGGCCGCGGCCACGGCGGCGCTCACCGCGCCCTCGCGCGCCAGCAGCGCCGCCGGCACGCCCAGGTCGCGCTGCTTGGCCTCCTCGTGGTAGGCCACCCAGCCCGCGCGCAGCACGGCGCTGGCCCCGGGCACCTGCGTGAGCATCTCCGCCAGCAGGCCGCCGGTGAGCGACTCGGCCGTGGCCAGCGCCGTGCTGCGCGCGGGCTGGGTGGCCTACCACGAGGAGGCCAAGCAGCGCGACCTGGGCGTGCCGGCGGCGCTGCTGGCGCGCGAGGGCGC
>JBJTIJ010000448.1:0-17221 GCA_046094945.1 Planctomycetia bacterium
GGGCGGTTGGTGCCGCCGGCCGAGCCGCCGGGGGGCGGGGGGCCGCCGGCGCCACCACGCGCCTCGGCGTCCTTGAGCGAGAGGGTTCCGGCCAGCAGGCCGGCCATGGCCAGCGCTGCCAGCAGCGTGGGCGAGGCCGTGCGGCGCTCGAGCGAGGTCTTCATGCGGGACTCCAGGGGAGACGCCCTACTAAAGCAAGCCATGGGCCACGCCGTGACGCACGGGCTGTTTTTGATGCAAGTCGTTATAAAGAAACGACTTGCATTCATCACGTCGGGCCGTCAAGAGCCGTGCCACGGGCCCGGCTTCGACAACCTTGTCGACCGGCCGACAGGCCTGTCGCCCGCCTAGGCCGCGCGGCCTCGGTGCGCGGCCCGGCCGCTCCTGCTAGGCGGGCGGGGCTTCCTCACCGGGCGTCGCCGGCTTGCCCAGGCCCAGCTTCTCGATCTTGTAGCGCAGCACGCGCTCGTCGATGCCCAGCTCGGCGGCGGCGCGCGTCTTCACGCCGCCCGAGCGGCGCAGCGCCGCAGTGATCCACGCGCGCTCGAGGGCCTCGAGCGCGGCCGTGAGCGTGGTGGCCGGCGGGCGCTCGTCGATGCTGGCCTCGGGCGGGGCCAGCACGGTCTCGGGCAGGTCGCTGGCGCGCACGAGGTCGTCGCGGCACAGGATCACCGCGCGCTCGAGCGCGTGGGCCAGCTCGCGCACGTTGCCCGGCCAGCGCCAGGCGCGCAGGGCCTCGAGCGCCTCGCGCGAGAGCCGTACCGGCGCGCGGCCGTGGCGCGCGGCGGCCTCGGCGGCCAGGCGCTCGGCCAGCGGCGCGATGTCCTCGGGGTGCTCGCGCAGCGGCGGCAGGTGCACGGGCACCACCTGCAGCCGGTAGAAGAGGTCCTCGCGGAAGCGGCCCGCGCGCACCTCGGCGGCGAGGTCGCGGTGCGTGGCGGCCACGACGCGCACGTCCACGCGCCGCGGCACGTTCTCGCCCACGCGCACGATCTCGCGCTCCTGCAGCACGCGCAGCAGGCGCACCTGCAGCGCCGGCGCCATCTCGCCCACCTCGTCGAGGAACAGCGTGCCGCCGTCGGCCTCCTCGAAGCGCCCGCGGCGCTCGCGCACGGCGCCCGTGAAGGCCCCGCGGGCGTGGCCGAACAGCTCGCTCTCCAGCAGGCCCTCGGGCAGGGCACCGCAGTTGACGGCCACGAAGGAGCCCTTGCTGCGCGGGCTGCCCTCGTGCAGCAGGCGTGCCACCAGCTCCTTGCCCGTGCCGCTCTCGCCGGTCACGAGCACCGTGGCGTGGCTGGCCGCCACGCGCGCCACGAGGTCGAACACGCGCCGCATCGTGGCGCTCTCCGCCACCACGCCCCGCTGCGAGGGCGCAGGCGCCAGCCGCTCGCGCAGCCGGGCGTTCTCGCGCGCCAGCTCGCGGTGCTGCACGGCCCGCTCCAGCACGCTGTGCAGGGCCTCGGGGTCCACCGGCTTGGGCAGCACGTCGAAGGCGCCGCCGCGCATGGCCTCCACGGCCATGGCCACCGTGCCGTGCGCGCTCACCAGCACGACGCCCACGCGCGGGTCGCGGTCGCGCGCCTCGCGCAGCACGTCCAGGCCCGTGCCGTCGGGCAGCTGGAAGTCGGTCACCACGGCCTCGACGGGCAGGCTGTCGAGCGCCGCGCGCGCCTCGGCGCGCCCCGCGACGGCCTTCACCTGCCAGCCGCGCGAGGCGAGCCAGCGCGCCAGCATGTCGCGCTGCACCTTCTCGTCCTCCACCACCAGCAGCAGGCGCTCAGGCATGGGGGGCTCCGGCGGCGGAGGGCAGGCGCACCTCGACGCGCGCGCCCCCGGCGGGGTGGTCCAGCAGCAGCATCCGCCCGCCCTGCTGCTGCACGAAGCGCGCGGCCAGGGGCAGGCCCAGCCCGTGGCCCCCGGGCCGGCCCACGGCGCCCAGCCGCAGCAGCGCCTCGCGGCCCTCGGCCGGGAAGCCCGGGCCGCGGTCATCCACCTGCAGGCAGGCCTCGCCGGGCGCGCCGGCCTGCCAGGCCAGGCGCACGTGACCGCCCGGCGCCGAGGCCTCCAGCGCGTTGCGGGCCAGGCTGGAGAGCGCCTGCTCCAGCAGCACCGGGTCGCCCAGCACCGGCGGCGCGCCGGCGGCAACGTCCAGCTCCACGCGCACGTCGCGCGCGGCCGCCTGCGCGGCGATGCGCGCGCGCACGCGCTCGAGCAGCGCGGGGCCCACCGGCACGCGCGCGCCCGCGGGCACGCGCGCCAGCTCGAGGAAGGAGGAGAGCGTGCGGCCCATGCGCGCCGACTCCTCCTGCAGCGACTGCAGCACCTCGCCCTGCTCCCCGGGCGGCAGGCTGGGCAGCAGGCCCAGGCCCAGCCGCACCGCGTTGAGCGGGTTGCTGATCTCGTGCGTGACGAGCGCGGCCAGCGCGCCCATCTGCGCCAGCCGGGCCTCTTCCTCGCGCCGCACGGCCTGCTGGCGCTCGGCCTCGCGGGCGCGCCGCTCGCGCCAGCCCAGGTAGGCGCCGGCGCCCAGCAGGCCCAGCGCGGCCAGCCCCACGCCCAGCGCCAGCACGCGCTGCGAGGCCGCCAGCGAGGCGTCGGCGCTGGCGCTCTCCAGCGCCACGTCCACGCGCACCAGGCGGCCGTCGGCCAGCGTGCAGGGCAGCACCGCGCGCATGGCGCCAGCGGCCTCCTCCACCATCCCGGCCGCCGGGCCTGCGGGCGCACGCGCCGGCAGCGGCCCCGGCAGCGGCGTGCCCAGCAGCAGCGCGCCGGCCTCGTCCAGCAGGCGCGCGTGGCGCACGCCGGGCTGCGCGCCGATGCGCTCCAGCAGCGGGGCGATGCCGAAGCGCCGGCGCAGGGCCACCACCTCGGCGGCCTCGGCGCGCAGCAGCAGCGTGCCGCCGCCGGGGCGGCCGTAGGCCAGCCCGAAGCGCTCGCGCGCGGCCAGCGCGCCGGCCGCCAGGCCCTCGACCTGCACGCTGCCGGGCGCCGGCACCAGCGCGCGCCCGGCCGCAGCCACCTCCTCGCGCTCGAGGGCCTCGGCCTGCGCGCGCAGCCGCGCCGCCTCCTCGCCCGTGGCCGGCAGCGGCGCGGGGTGCCGCACCAGCACCACCACCTCGCCGTCGGGGGCCAGCAGGGCGATGCGTCCCACGCGTTCCTCGCGCGCCACGCGCTCGAGCAGGTCGGCGGTGGGGGCGCTGGGGTCCTGCAGCAGGGCCTCGGCCCGGCGCGCCGCCGCCCCGAGGCGCTCGGCCAGGTGCGTCTCGGCGGCCGCCAGCGTGCCGCTGGCCTCGCGCGCGGCGGCCGCCAGCGCCTCGGCCAGCGTCAGGGCCTCGGCCTCCAGCGCGCGCGTGCGCTGCGCGTGGGCGTCGCGCCCGGCCAGCCAGGCCAGCCCGCCCAGCAGCAGCAGGGCGAGCAGGAAGGCGGGCCCGAGCGTGCGCACGGCCCGATGCTACCTGCGCGCGGCCGCCGGCCGGTCAGCGCGGCGGCGTGGGTGCGCCCCAGCGTGCGTGGGGCGGGGCATTGCGGACGAACCAGTCCCAGAGCAGGCCGCCGTAGGAGCGCGCGCGCAGGCCGTGCTGGTCGAAGAAGGGCTGCAGCAGGCGCCGCAGGCGCGGCATGCGGTAGCAGGGCACGCGCGGGAAGTAGTGGTGCTCGAGGTGGTAGTTGCTGAACAGGAACACGCGGTCCCACAGCCAGGGGCTGCGCACCATGAGCGTGCCCCACGCGGCCGGGTCGGCCGGGTCCACGTCGTAGTGCTGGCCCAGCCGGTTGATGGTGAAGGCGATGGGGAACACCACGAAGACCGGCAGCAGGTGCAGCTTGAGCGCGAAGGCCGGGCCCAGCAGCAGCCACAGCGCCGTGGGCACGGCGAGGTGCAGCAGGATGGCGGCCGCGCGCTCGCGGCGCACCTGGCGCTGCACCTCGGGCGGGTAGCCGGCGGCGGCCTTGCGCGCCGCGCGGAAGTAGATCGGGAACAGGGCCGGCGTGAGGTAGAGCGCCTTGAGCCAGCGCGCGCGGCGCCGGGGCGAGAGGTAGGCGCGCTTGGGGTCCAGGTCGCTGGTGCCCAGGTGCTCGTGGTGGGCCAGGTGCCAGCGCGTGAACTGCGTCTGGGAGAGGCCGCTGGGGCAGGCGTAGAGGTGGCCCAGCAGGCGCTCCATCCGCGGCCGGCGCTGGGCGAAGACGGCGCCGTGCACCACCTCGTGCAGCAGCGTGGTGAGGGCGAAGATGGAGAAGCCGATCACCACGCTGGCCGGCACCCAGGCCCACCATGCCGCGGGCCCGCGCAGGATCACCAGCGCGGCGGCGGCCAGCGCCAGCAGCGGCTGGGCCGCCAGCAGGGCGTGGCGCGCGCCCGAGGGGCGGTGCAGGTCGCGCAACGCCTCGGGGCCCACCGCGCGCGAGAGCGCGGGGAGGAAGGTGCGCGAGGCCGTGTCCCAGGACGACGCCATGCCGGCCGGACTGTACCGGTGGCGCGGCCCCCGGCGCGCCCCGGCGAGGGTGCAGGCCCGCAGCCCTCGCGGGGGCCCATACTGGGCGCGTGGGGCGCCGCGTGGCGGCCCGCCCGGAGAGCCCGCATGGCCCGTCGCACGCGCCGCCCGTCCCCGTCGCAGCCTGGCAGGTCGCGGCCCCCCGCGACCGGGCCCCAGCCGGGGCCGGCGGGCGCGCCGGCGCCCGCGGCCCTGCGCGTGCGCGAGCTGATGGTGCGTGCCGTGCATGCCTGCCGGCCCGACGACACGCTGGAGGCCGCGGCCCGCATCATGTGGGAGCAGGACTGCGGCTTCGTGCCCGTGACCGATGCGGTGGGCCGCCTGTGCGGCGTGGTCACCGACCGCGACGCCTGCATGGCGGCCTGGACGCAGGGCCGCAGCCTGCTGGCCATCCCGGTCGCCTCGGCGATGGCTGCCGAGGTCGTGGTGCTGCACCCCGACGACCCGCTCGAGCGTGCGCACGAGCTGCTGCGCACGCACCGCCTGCGGCGCCTGCCGGTGGTGGACGCCGGCCGGCACGTGGTGGGCGTGCTCTCGCTCAAGGACCTGGCGGCGCACGCGCGCGCGCGGCCCTCGGCGCAGGCCGAGGTGGCCGAGACGCTGCTGCAGGTCACCCGCGGGCGCGGGGCCGAGATCGCCTGAGGCGCGCGGCCGCGCGCGCCTGCTCGGCCACCACCAGGCGGCGCGAGGCGGCCAGCAGGCTGCGCAGCACGCCGGCCAGCTCGCGGCGCGCGAAGCCCGGCGGCGCCGCCTCCAGCATCGTGCGCAGCATCGCGCGCTCGCGGGCGGGGTCGGAGGCCGCCAGCCCGTGGCGCGCCTTGGCCACCGCCAGCCGGCGCGCCAGCCGCGCCCGCTGCTGCAGCAGGGCCACCAGGCGCGTGTTGAGGCGGTCGACCCGGGCGCGCAGGCGGCGCACGTCCGGCGGCAGTGCGGGCTTCGTGGGCATGCGCGGGCGATGGTACCGTCCGGCCATGGCGGAGCCCGTCCCCGTGCGCCGGCCCGAGGTGCTGGCCCCGGCCGGCGACGAGGAGGCCCTGGCCGCCGCGCTGGCCGAGGGCGCCGACGCCGCCTACTTCGGCCTCTCCGAGGGCTTCAACGCGCGCGCGCGGGCCGGCAACTTCACGCTGCAGGCGCTGCCCGCCACCGTGGCGCGCATCCACCGGGCCGGGGCGCGGGCCTACCTCACGCTCAACACGCTGCTGTTCGAGGGCGAGCTGGCGCTGGCCGAGCGCGTGGTGGAGGCGGCCGCGCGCGCGGGCGTGGACGCGCTCATCGTGCAGGACCCGGCCGTGGCGCTGCTGGCGCGCGAGCTGTGCCCGGCGCTGGAGGTGCACGCCAGCACGCAGATGACCATCTCCAGCCCCGAGGCGGCGCGCTTCGCGCAGGCGCTGGGCGTGACGCGCGTGGTGGTGCCGCGCGAGCTGTCCGTGGAGGAGGTGCGGCGCTTCGCCGAGGGCACGCCGCTGGAGCTGGAGGTGTTCATCCACGGGGCGCTGTGCGTGTCGTGGTCGGGGCAGTGCCTCACCTCGGCGACATGGAGCGGGCGCTCGGCCAACCGGGGCGAGTGCGCGCAGTCCTGCCGCCTGCCCTACCGGCTGGTGGTGGACGGCGCGCCGCGCGACCTGGGCGAGGTGGCCTACCTGCTCAGCCCCAAGGACCTGGCCGGCGTGCGGGCCGTGGAGCCGCTGGCCGCGCTGGGCGTGCACAGCCTCAAGATCGAGGGGCGGCAGAAGAACGCCACCTACGTGGCCACGGCCACGCGCCTCTACCGGGGCCTGGTGGACGGGCTGGAGGCGCCCGGCCACGAGGGCCGCGCGCGCGAGGGCCTGCGCGACGCGGCGCTGGCCTACACGCGCGGCTTCTCGGACGGCTTCCTGGGCGGCAGCAACCACCAGGACCTCGTCGAGGGGCGCTTCCCCAAGCACCGCGGCGTGCTGCTGGGCCGCGTGGCCAGCGTGCTTCCCGGGGCCGTGGTGGTGGAGCCCATGCCCGGCGGCCGGCCGTGGACGGGCGCACTGGCGGCCGGCGGGCGCACGGCCCCGCAGGGCGAGCCCAGCGCGGCGCTCTCGGGCTACGGAGGCGACGCCGCCTCGGGCCCGCAGCACGCGCCGCTGGAGCCGCGCGCCGGCATGGGCGTGGTCTTCGACGCCGGCCGGCCCGAGGACCAGGGCGAGCCCGGCGGCCCCGTCTTCCACGTCGACGCGCTGGGCGGCGGGCGCTGGCGGCTGGGCTTCGGCACGCCGGGCCCCGACCTCGCGCGCGTGGCTGCCGGGCAGCGCGTGTGGGTGACCAGCGACCCGGCCCTGCAGCGCAGCGTGGCGCGCGAGGCCGCCGGCGCCGAGCCCGAGGGCCGCGTGCCGGTGCGGCTGGCGGTGACGGGCGCGCTGGGCCGCCCGCTGGAGGCCGTGCTGGCCACCTGCCGGCCGGGCCGCCCCGTGCTGCAGGCGCGCGCCGCGGGCACGAGTGCGCTGGCGGCGGCCACGGGCCGCGGGCTGGACGAGGCGCTGCTGCGCGACAAGCTGGGCGCGCTGGGCGGCACGCCCTTCCGGCTCGAGGCGCTGGACCTCGCGGGCCTCGCGCCCGGCCTGCACGTGCCGGTGAGCGAGCTCAAGGCGCTGCGCCGTGCGCTGGTGGACGACCTGCGCGCCCAGGTCGAGCGCGGGCCCGTGCGCGAGGTGCGGCCCGGGGCGCTGGCGCGCCTCGTCGCGGCCCGGCCCGCGCGCGTGCCGCCGCCCGCCGCCGGCTCGCCGCCCCAGCTGGTGGTGCTGTGCCGCGAGGACGCGCAGCTGGAGGCCGTCATCGAGGCCGGCCTGCCCGAGGTGGAACTGGACTGGATGGAGCTGGTGGGCCTGGAGCGTGCGGTGGCGCGGGCGCGCGCCGCCGGCCTGCGCGTCACGCTGGCGACGACGCGCGTGCAGAAGCCCGGCGAGGCCTCGTGGGACGCGCGCCTGGCGCGGCTGGCCCCCGACGGCGTGCTGCTGCGCCACTGGGGCGCGCTGGTGCACTTCGCCCAGCAGGCCGGGCACGGGCCCGCGCCCGTGCTGCACGGCGACTTCGCGCTCAACGTGACCAACTCGCTCACCGCGGCGCTGCTGCTGGGGCAGGGCCTCGCCACCTTCACGCCGGCCCACGACCTGGACGCGCTGCAGCTCGAGGCGCTGCTGGCGCAGGTGGACCCGGCGCGGGCCACCGTGGTGCTGCACCACCGCATGCCCACCTTCCACACCGAGCACTGCGTCTACGCGCACCTGCTCTCGCAGGGCCGCGACTGGCGCACCTGCGGCCGGCCCTGCGAGCAGCACCGCGTGTCGCTGCAGGACACGCGCGGGCGCGAGCACCCGGTGATCGTGGACGTGGGCTGCCGCAACACGGTGTTCCACGAGCAGCCCACCTGCGCCGCCGGGCTGGTGCCGGGGCTGCTGGCGCAGGGCGTGCGGCGCCTGCGGGTCGAGCTGGTGCGCGAGGACCGCGCCACCACCGCCGCCCTGCTGGCCGCCTACCTGGGGCTGCTGGCCGGGCGCCTCTCGCCGGCCGAGGCGGCGCAGCAGGCGGGCGCGCTGGCGCAGGTGGGGGTGAGCGCGCGCCCCATGGCCACGCTCGGGGCCTGAGCGGGGCCGGCCCTCAGAGGTCGAAGCCCTGGTGCAGGCGGGGCACCGTCACCTCGCAGCCCAGCTCGCTGCGCAGGGTGGCCGCGAAGGCCTCCAGCGCGTGGGGCTCGCCGTGGCAGGCGAAGACGCGCCGCGGGCCGCGGCCCGTGCCCTTCACCCAGGCCAGCAGCTCGCTGCGCCCGGCGTGGGCCGAGAAGCCGCCCAGCGTGTGGATGTGCGCGCGCACCGCCACCTCGTGGCCCCGGATGCGCACGTGGCTGGCGCGGTCCACGAGGCGGCGGCCCAGCGTGCCGGGTGCCTGGTAGCCCACGAAGACCACGTGCGTGTGCTCGCGCGGCAGGAAGCGCTCGAGGTGGCCGACGATGCGCCCGCCCTGGCACATGCCGGCGGAGGCGATGATGAGCGCGCCGCGCGCCTGCGCCGCCATGCGCTCGCTCATCTCCGCCTCGGTCACCAGCTCCAGCCCCTCGAAGGTGAAGGGGTCGTCGCCGTGCGCGAGCAGCGCCTTGGTGTCCTCGTCCATGGCCCCGGTCTGGCCGCGGAACACCTGCGTGATGCGCACCGCCAGCGGGCTGTCCACGTACACCGCCAGGCCGCGCAGCAGCCCGGCCTCCTTCCAGCCGTTGAGGTGGTAGAGCAGGTCCTGCGTGCGGCCCAGCGCGAAGGCGGGCACCAGCACCACGCCGCCCTCGGCCAGCGCCTGCTCGAGGATGCCGCGCAGCTCGGCGAGGCTGGAGGGGCCGCTGCGGTGGTCGCGGTCGCCGTAGGTGCACTCCACCTGCAGCAGGTCGGCTTCCGGGAAGGGCGTGGGGTCGGCCACCACGGGCCGCCCCGGGCAGCCCACGTCGCCCGAGATGCCGAAGACCAGCGAGCGCTCGCCCTCGCGCAGCGCCAGGGCCACGTGGGCGCTGCCCAGGATGTGGCCGGCATCGTGCAGCGTCACCTGCACGGAGTCGCTGATGCGCCGCGGCTGGCCGTAGCGCAGCACCTCGATGCTGCGCTCGAGGTCCAGCACCTCGCGCTCGCCGTAGGGCGGGGGCGGGCCGCCGCGCCGGGCGTCCTCGTGGGCGATCTTGAGCGTGTCGCGCCACATGATGCCGGCCAGCGCGGCCGTGGCGCGCGTCATCAGCACGCGCCCGCGGAAGCCATGGCGCACCAGCAGGGGGGCGCGTGCGCAGTGGTCGACGTGCGCGTGCGTGAGCACCAGCGCGTCGATGGCCGGCACGTGGAAGCGGAAGGGGGCCGAGTTCCAGCGCTCGAGGTCCTCGTCGCCCTGGAACTGGCCGCAGTCCACCAGCACGCGCGTGCCGCCGGCCTCCAGCAGCGTGCACGAGCCCGTCACCGTGCCGGCAGCCCCATGGAACTCGACCCGCATGCCTGCCTCCCCGGCGGGCGCCCGCCGCGCAGCCGCGGCAGCCGTCGGCTCCCGCGGCGTGCATCATGCCGGCGCGCCCCCCCGGCGCCTGCCGGCCGCGACGGAGGCCTCCCGGACACGGGCTGCACGCAGGCCGGCGGGGGCGCGGCGGCCGGATCGGCGCCCTGCCGGCGCCCCGTGCGCCAGCCTAGGGCCCGCGCGGGTTGCCCACGAAGCGCCGGCCCAGCAGCGCCAGCGTGGTCACCGAGGTGCGCACCAGCTTCATCTTCGACACGCCCTGCTTGCGGTCGTAGCGCAGCAGCAGCGGCACCTCGTCGATGCGCCGCGCGCGCCGGCGCACCATGAGCAGCAGGTCCACCATGACGCGGAATCCGCGCGGGTTGAGGAACTCCCGGCCGTGGCGGCGCCGGCCCCAGTCGAGCAGCGCCACGCGGTAGAGCCGGTAGCCGCAGGTGTAGTCGCGCGCGCCGGGGAACATGAGCCGCAGCACCCAGGAGGCCACGCTGCTGATCCAGCGCCGGTACCAGACGAGGCCATGGATCTCCGCGCCGGGCTGGTAGCGCGAGGCGATCACGAGGTCGGCGCCGGCCATCACGCGCGCCCACATGCCGGGCAGCGCCTCGGGCGGGTGGGTGTGGTCGGCGTCCATCGAGGCCATGACGTCCTGCGGCGCAGCATGGGCCAGCACGTGCTCGATGCCGGTGCGCATGGCTGCGCCCAGCCCGCGGTTCCTGCCGTGGGGGACCAGCGTGACGGGGATGCCGTAGGGGCGCTGCGCGACGGCGGCCGTGTCGTCCTGGCTGCCGTCGTCCACCACCACCACCTGCAGCCGCGGCGCGCCCGGGCCCCAGGCAGCGTGCACCGCGGCCACGTCGCTGAGCAGAGGCGCGAGGTTGGCCGCCTCGTTGTAGGCCGGCAGCATCAGCCACAGGGCAGGCGCCGCGTCGGCGGGGGCGGCAGGGGCGGTCGAGGCCATGCGCGGGCATCCTAGCCCGGCGGCGTGCGTGCCCTAGGACGCGGGCTGCCAGGGCGCGACGGGCTCGCCGCACACGGCCGCGGCGATGCGCTCGGCCGCCCGCCCGTCGCCGAACAGCGCGCGCGGGCGGAAGGCGGCGCGCGCGTCGGGGTCGGAGAGCAGGCGCTGCCCCTCGGCCTCGATGCGCTGCGCGTCGGTGCCCACCAGCCGGCCTGCGCCGGCCTCCACGATCTCGGGCCGCTCGGTCACCTCGCGCAGCACCAGCAGCGGCTTGCCCAGGGTGGCCGCCTCCTCCTGGATGCCGCCGCTGTCGGTGAGCACCAGCTCGGCCCGCTCCAGCAGCCACACCAGGTCGCCGTACTCCACGGGCGGCAGCAGGCGCACGTTGGGCAGGTCCAGCGCGGCCCGCGCCGGCCCCTCCACCTGCGGATTGGGGTGCACGGGGTAGGCGAAGGTGACGTCGGGGTGGCGCCGTGCCAGCGCCGCGATGCCGCGGAAGGCCTCGGCCAGCGGGGCGCCGAACGACTCGCGGCGGTGCGCCGTGACGAGCACGAGGCGGCGCGCAGCGCCCAGCAGGCCGGGCACGGACAGCGGCGCGCCGCGCAGGCGCGTGCGCGCCAGCGCCAGCGCATCCACGGCCGTGTTGCCCGTGACCACGATGCGCGCGGCCTCCAGGCCCTCGCGGGCGAGGTTGGCCGCGGCGCCGGCGGTGGGGGCCCACAGGTGCTGGGCCAGCCGGTCGATCACGACGCGGTTGAGCTCCTCGGGGAAGGGCGCGTCCAGCCGCCCCGAGCGCAGGCCGGCCTCGACATGGCCCACGGGCACGCCGCGGTAGAAGGCCGCCAGCGCCGTGGCCATGGCCGTGGTGGTGTCGCCGTGCACCAGCACCACGTCGGGGCGCTCCGCCTCCAGCACGCCCGTCATGGCCTCCAGCACGCGCGCGGTGAGGGCCGAGAGCGACTGGCCCGGCTGCATGAGCGCGAGGTCGATGTCGGGCACGATGCCGAAGAGCGTGTTGACCTGGTCGAGCAGGCTGCGGTGCTGTGCCGTGACGCAGGTGCGCACGCAGGCCTGCTGCGGGCGGGCACGCAGCGCCGCCACCACCGGGGCCATCTTGATGGCCTCGGGCCGCGTGCCGTAGGTGACGAGGACGCGGCGCACGCGCCCTACACGGGCCGCGCGGGGCCCAGCGCGAGGCCGGAGGCCTTCCACGCATCCAGCCCGCCCGCGAGGCTGCAGGCCTGCGCGAAGCCCATCTCGCGCAGCACCTGGGCAGCCAGGATGCTGCGCCGGCCCGTGCTGCACAGCACGACGATGGGGCCCTCGGGCTCGAAGATCCAGTCGGGCGCGTCCAGCTCCAGCCGCCCGCGCGGGATGGCCAGCGCGTCGGGCACGGTGCCGTGCCGCACCTCGTCCGCCTCGCGCACGTCCAGCGCCAGCGCGCCCGCGGCCACGAGGCGCTGGGCCTCGGCGGGGCTCACCTCCGGCACCACCTGCTGCGCCGCGCGCACGAAGTCATCGAGGGTCTTGGGCATGGCGCGGTAGGTTCTAGGTTCCTGCCGTGGCGTGCGCGCCACCTTGGCGGGGAGACCCCCCATGCGCGAGCCCATCCGCCTCTTCGTCGAGTCCGCCGCGCGCCAGCTGGCGGGCCCCGGGCCGGTCGTGGAGTTCGGCGCCTACCGCGTGGCGGGCCAGGAGCGGCTGGCCGACCTGCGGCCGCTGTTCCCGGGCCGCGCCTACACGGGCGTGGACCTGCGCGCGGGGCCGGGCGTGGACCGCGTGGGCGACCTCGCCGCCGCGCCCTTCGAGACGGGCAGCGTGGGCACCTTGCTGTGCCTGGAGACGCTCGAGCACGTCTTCGAGCTGCCGCGCGCGCTGGCCGAGCTCGAGCGCATGCTGGCGCCCGGCGGCCTGCTGCTGGCCAGCACGCCCTTCCACTTCCACATCCACGCGCACCCGGACGACTACTGGCGCCTGACGCCGTCGGCGTGGGCGCGGCTGCTGGCGCCCTACGCCGCGTGGCGCGTGGGGGCGGTGGGCGTGCCCTCGCGCCCGCACACGGTGCTGGTGCTGGCCGTGAAGGGCCCCGCCCCGGAGGGCAGCGAGGCGCGGCTGGATGCGGCCTGCGCGGCCACCACGGCGGCGCTGCAGGGCCTCGCCCGCGCGCAGCCGCTGGGCGCGCGCCTGGCCTGGGCGCTCAAGGCGCCGCTGCGCTCGCGCGGCGAGCGCGAGGACCGTCGCCGTGCGCACGAGGTGGCGTGGCGCGCCAGCGGGCCGGCGGGCGCCCGCGCTGGCGCCCAGCCCAGCGCCTAGCCCGGCGCCCCTGCCGGCGGCGGGACGGGCACGACGCGGCCGGCCTCCAGCTGGATGCGCTGCGTGCCCGCCGCCGCGGCCTCGGGGCTGTGCGTCACCATGAGCAGCGTGAGGCCGTCCTCGCGGTTGAGGGCCGTGAGCAAGGCCAGCACGTCGCGCGCCAGCGCCGGGTCGAGGTTGCCCGTGGGCTCGTCGGCCAGCACCAGCGCCGGCTTGCCGGCCAGCGCGCGCGCGATGGCCACGCGCTGCTGCTGGCCGGCGGAGAGCTCGCGCGGCAGGTGCTCGGCGCGGCCCGCGAGGCCCACGCGGTCGAGCAGCAAGGCCGCACGCGCGCGCCGCTCGGCGGCCGCGACGCCGTCCACGGCCAGCGGCAGGGCCACGTTGTCCAGCGCCGTGAGGTAGGGCACCAGGCTGAAGGCCTGCATCACGAAGCCCAGCTGGCGGCGCCGGAAGAGGGCCCACGCCGCATCGTCCTGCGCCTCGAGGGGCTGGCCGCGCCACAGGATGCGGCCCCCGCTGGGGGTGAGCAGGCCTGCGACCAGCATCAGCAGCGTGCTCTTGCCGCTGCCGCTGGGGCCGGTGAGCGTGGTGAAGGAGCCCTCGGGCACCGCGAGCGTGGCGTCCACGAGGGCGTCCACCGCGACGCCGCCGCGCACGTAGCGCTTGCGCAGGCCCTGCGTGGCCAGCAGCATCACGTCTCCTGCAGGTTGGCGCTGGCGTCGAAGCGCGAGGCCAGCCACGCCGGCAGCAGCGAGCCCAGCACGGCCACCACGGTGGCCAGGCCCGTGGCCAGCGGCAGCCACGCCGCCAGCGGCGCCACGTACAGGCCCAGCACGCTGCGGCCCAGCAGCACCACGCAGGCCGTGCCCAGCGCGTAGCCCAGCACGCCGCCCAGCAGGCCCAGCACCACGGCCTTGGCCAGCAGCACGCGCAGGATGCGCCCGCGGCTGGCGCCCAGCAGGCGCAGGATGCCGATCTCGCGCCGGCGCTGGTTGACGTTGGCCCACATGAAGTTGCCGATCGAGAGGCCGCCCACCACCAGCACGATCGCGAGGAAGCCCCACGAGAGCCGGTCCATCAGGCGGTTGGTCTCCACCTGCGTGTGCACCACCTGCGCGATGCCCACCACGTGCGTGTCGGGCAGCACGTTGCGCAGGCGCGCCAGCAGGCCGTCGGTGATGGCCGCGCAGCAGCCCATGATCTCGATGGCCGAGACCTGGGGCCCCGAGCCCAGCGCCTGCTGCATCTCGTGCAGGTGCAGGAACAGGCGGTCGTCGTCCACCGTGCCGGTGGAGGGCAGCACCTTGGCCACGCGCAGGTCGCGGTCCCAGATGCGCAGCGTGGCGCCCTCGGAGAGGCGCAGGCGCTGCGCGGCGCTGCTGCCCACCAGGCAGTCCTTGCGTCCCAGCACGTCCACCGGGCGGCGCTTGAGGCGCGGGTCGGCGTGCGGCGTGGGGTCGGCCGCGCACACGTGCTGCGCGCCCAGCCCGCCGTCGCCCTCCAGCTGCCAGGTGGGCTTGGCGGCCACCTCGTGGTCAGGCAGGATGCCGGTGACGACCACGTCCTCACCGGCCACCCTCCAGCGGCGCGAGAGCTTGGGCGAGAGGTTCTCGACGCCCAGCAATCCGCTGGTGGCGATGCGCTCGACGTAGGACTCGGGCAGGGTGGGGGCGTCGATGTCGGCCGCGTGGTAGTCGTCGATGCGCGCGCCCTGCGGCAGCACCAGCACGTTGGCGCCCAGGCTGTCCATGCGCACGGCCACCGCGCGCTGGCTGGCCACGGCCACGGCCCGGATGCCCACGATCACGGCCACGCCCAGCGTGATGGCCACCAGGCCGGACACGAGGCTGCCGCGCCGGTGCCGGATCTCCTGCCAGGCCAGCCCGAGCAGCGCCATGGCGGTGCGCTAGGAGCCGCAGCTCTTGCAGCCGGGGTCGGCGCAGCAGGGCGCCTTGGCCTCGGCGGCCTTGACGAGCGCGTCGGCGCTCGCGGCCTCGCCCTCCAGCCGGCCCAGCACCTGCGCCTTGGCGTTCATCACCAGCACCACGGGCGCGGCAGCCTCGGCACTGACCTTCACCTGCGCCAGGAAGCGTGCCTCGGCGGCGTCCTGCGTGTCCACGAGCACCAGGCCCGCGCGGCCCTCGAGCCGGCGCACCGCCTCGTTGGCCGCCGTCCACGCCGCGCTGCGGCCGGCCATGCCGCCGTGCGTGAAGGCCAGCAGCGTGATGCGGCCCTCGGAGGCATGCTTGAGCCAGGCGGCCTTGGCCGGCGAGGGCAGCAGGGCCACCAGCCGCGCCGCCGCCCCGTCGGCCGGGCGCTGGGCGCCCACGGGCACGCCGTTGGAGGCCACGACCAGCACCAGCGGCACGGGCGCGGCGGCGATGCGGTAGGCCTCCACGGCGCGCGCGCGTGCCGGGTCCTGGCGGTCCAGATCCAGCACCGTGGTGCCGGGAGCGAGCGAGGCGGCCGCCTCGGCCACGCGACGGGCCTCGTCGCGGCCCTGCCCGCCGTCGGTCACCACCAGGAACACGGCCTTGCCCGCGGCGTTGGCCGCGTGCACGTCGGCGGCCGGCGGCGGTGCCTCGGCCGCGAGGGCGCGGCGCACGGTGGGCGCGCCCAGGCACAGGGCGAGGGCCAGCAGGCTGGCGAGCGGTGCGGTGCGCATGGGGACCTCCGGCGGGGACCCTAGCCGTGGGCCCGGGGGCCGGGAACCGAAACCGGCCTAGCGGGCCGGGTCGCCCGCGGGGGGTGCCTCCGCAGGCGGTGAAGCCGTTGGCGCGGCAGCCTGCGGCGGCATCTGCGTGGGCGCGGGGGCGGCCAGCGGCAGGCCCGGGGCGGCTGCGCCGGCGGCGAAGGCGGCGCGCACGCGCGCCTCGGCCGCTGAGAGGCGCTCGCTGCGCAGGGCCCCGTGGGCGTCGAGCACCTCGCGCGTGGCCAGCAGGGCCTCGGCGGAGCCTTGCCCGCCGGCCAGCATGCGCTGGCGCTCGCTCCCGGCCAGCGCGCGTGCGGCCTCCAGCCGCGCGGAGGCGGCCACGGCGCGCGCCTCGGCGGCCTGCCACGCGGCGCGCAGGGCGTGCGCCTCGGCCAGGGCCTCGAGCACGGCGGCACGCACGGCGCTGCGCGCCGCCTCCATGCGCGCGAGCGCGGCCCGCACCTCGTCGCCGGCGCCCAGCGGCAGGCGCAGCTGCACGGCGCCGAAGAAGGTGCTGGGGTCGAGCACCAGCGAGGGCGAGAGCTCCAGCCCCGGGTCGCGCGCCGCCTGCGCGCGCAGCGCCTCGCCACGCGCCACCTCGTAGGCCGCCACGCGCCGCTGCACGGCAGGATGCACCGCCAGCAGCGCCGCGGCCTGCGCACCGGGCACGGCGGGCCAGCCCAGCGGCGGGGCCTGCAGCGCGGGGGCCGTGCCTGCGGGCGCGCCCACGTGCACGCCCACGCGCAGCGCGTGGCCCAGCTGCTCGGCAGCGCGCGCCGCCTCGTCGGCGGCCCAGCCGGCGCGCGCAGCCTCCAGCAGGGCCTGCACGGCCGCCGGGGCCAGGCCGGCCTGCACGAGGCCCGAGGCGTCCAGCGCCGGCGGCGCCTCCAGCGGCTCGGCCAGCGCGGCCTCGCGCGCGAAGGCCAGCGCCAGCTGCTCGGCCACCTCGCGCGTGCGCGCGGCCAGCTCGCGGCCGGCCTCGTCGCGGCGCAGCCGCGCCAGCACGCGCTCGGCGCGTGCCGGGCCCTGGCCCAGCAGGGCCAGCAAGTCGAAGGCCAGCACGCCCTCGGGCCGCCGGTCGGTCTCGGTGCCGGCACTGGCCGCGAGCGCGCCCGGCGAGGGCAGGGCCACGCCGTCGGCCTGTGCGCGGGCGGAGGACAGGCCCGGGTCGTGCGCCAGCGCACGCGCCAACGCCTGCTCGAAGGACAGCGGGCCGTCCAGCGGCGCGGCCTCGGCCGCGGCCAGCGCGGCGGGCTCCAGCGCAGCGCCGGGCAGCGGCCGGGCACAGCCCGGGCCGGCGGCTGCCGTGGACAGCGCCACGGCCAGCACGCCGGCCAGGTGCAGGGGACGGCGCAGGGGACGGTGCGCGTGATGGTGCACGGGATGGTGCACGGGATGGTGCAGGGGAGGGTGCACGGGAAGGTGCAGGCCGGCGCTCACTTGTGCGCGTGCCCCTCGCCCTCCAGCGGCGCCTGGAAGGTCTTGCCGCCCAGCACGATGCGCACGCGGCCCTCCCACGGGTCGCACTTGAGCGCATCGGCCTGCGCCTTCCAGTGCGGCGCGGTGCCGTCGGGCAGCGCGTCCACGGCCGTGAGCGGCACGCCGATGGGCCCAGCCTTCGCCTGCACGGTCAGCACGGGGCGGGCCACCGGGATGGGCTTCTCGATCGTGGGCCCGTAGACGTAGAAGCCGATGTTGCCGCCGTCGTGGTCGTGCAGGATCTCGAGGTGGCCCTCCTCGGCCCCCAGCACCTGGATCTCGCCACCG
>JBJTIJ010000449.1:0-2042 GCA_046094945.1 Planctomycetia bacterium
CTGTGTGCCGGGGCGTCGGGGGTGGGCTGCACGACTTGGCGATGGCGGGCACGATGAAGAACAGCGATACGACTGCAGCCACGATGCCCAGCACGCGGAGCGCGAGCTCGCCAGGGCGGCCCGCGGCGGGCATCTCGCGGCCGCGCGGCGTGTCGGCGCGCACTGCAATCGGTGGGGGTGGCGCGGGTGCGGGTGCCGCCTCCGGCGGGAGCGTGACCACGCGCGTCCCGCAGACCCAGCAGGCCGTCTCGCGCTCCGGCACATCTGTGCAGCAGAAGGGGCACGCCTTGCCGGAGGGCCGCGTGCTGGAACGAGCGGTTTCTCGCGAGCCGGGTGCGCGAGAAAGGCAGGCAGGGCAGCCTGCGCCGCCCTCGGCCAGCAAGCCGCCACACGCGGTGCAGTGCATCGATGCGGGTGCCACCTAGTCGCCTGCTTCGTGCGGCCGGTGCGCGAGCATCCGGCACAGCCGACCCGGCGGCAGCCCGTGCACCGCGTGCGCGCGAGCCGCGTCCCTGCCCCGACCGGCCCGGGGCCGCGCGGGTGCAACGCCCGTGCGGCTGGGCACCCCGCGTGGGGTGGCGAGCCTTGCGTGTGCAGGCATCCGGGGCGCCAGGCGGGCCTCCACCGTCCGGGCGTGTTGGCATCCGCTGGGCGACACGGGCACGACCTCCTCGAGGAGCATAGTGACACGGGCGCGTGTACGCCATGCGCTGCGCCCGCATCGCCCTTCCGCGCCGCAGCCCCACGGTGGCCGGGCAGGCGTGCGCCGGCCGCAGATCGCCCGCGCCTGCCTGCCGGTGAAGCCCGGGGCGCGTGCCTACTCGATGACCATCCGGTAGCCGCCGGTCTGGCCCGTCTTGCCCTTCACCTCCAGCCACACCGTGCCGGTGAAGGTGCTGGTCCAGGCGATGCGGCTGGAGAGGTCGCTGGGCGAGACGTTGTCGCTGCTGGCCAGCACGGTGCCGTCGGCGGCCAGCATGCGCAGCGTGCTGTCGGGCAGCGTCAGCAGCTCGGTGCGGAACACGTAGGACGAGCCCTGCGTGACGCTGGTGCGGAACCAGTCGCTGTCGCCCACCGGGTCGATGTCCGCCAGCAGGCCGATGGGCCAGGCCAGCGGGGTGGCCGCGCCCTGCTGGTTGCCGTGGTCGTCGCCCTGCTCCACCGTGGTGGAGGGATCCGGCAGCGTCACGGCCACCTCGATGGTGTTGGGGTAGTAGTCCACCACCTCGGGGATCAGGCCCAGCGAGTTGATGGTCACGCGCAGCAGGTAGCTGCCGCCCGGCAGGCCGGTCACGTCCACCCACTGGCCCTCGACGTTGGCCGAGTAGAGGTCGGCCCAGCCCGACTGCAGGCCCTGGAAGGCGCAGGTGTACTGGCCGGTCACGCCCCCCGCGCCCATCACGCGCTGGAAGTCGACGAGGCAGAAGCCCTGCTTGTTGCCCACTGCGGCCAGCGAGCCGTCGGGCAGGCGCAGCTCGTAGGCCGCGTAGCCGGCCATGTGGTAGTGGCCGTGGCAGTCGTGGTAGGTGAACGCGCTGGGGCTGAGCGGCGGCTGCGGATTGGCGGGGCTGCCGATCACGCAGTCCAGCTCGCCCTGGTTGACCACCAGCGTGTCGAAGATCAGCAGGCGTCGCTTGCCCGACACCTCGATGGTGCCCTCCACCACGGGGCACTCGCTGCTGCCGAAGGTGCGGTCGATGACGCGTGCGGAGGCCTGCAGGCGCGTCGGGTCCACCGTGAAGTCCACCGAGCCCTTCGTGCGGCCGTCGCGCAGCAGCAAGCCCCCGGCATCGTCGAAGGGAGGTGCCGAGCCGCCGCCGCAGGCCAGCAGCAGGGCACAGCCCACGGCCGTGGCCACGCGCATGGCCAGCCCCTGCAGGGGGCGGCGCGACCGGCGCCACGAGCGTGTCGGCGGGGGGGCAGGCTGGAGCATGCCGCGAGCCTACCCGCGCGCGCCCGGGCGGCCACCCCTGACGGCGCACGCGCCGCGCCCGCGGCCCAAGGCTGGCGGGCCCGCCCCGCGTGCGGGCCTTGCGCCCCGC
>JBJTIJ010000450.1:0-9295 GCA_046094945.1 Planctomycetia bacterium
ACGTGGAAGACCTCGCCGAGGGCCTGCTGGCCGTGGGCCCCGCGCCCGCGGCCGGCGCGCCCGTATGCTCGCCTCCGTGAAGGCCCTCGTCACCGGCGCCCATGGCTTCGTCGGCAGCCACCTGGTCGAGCGGCTGATGGCGGGGGGCACGGCGCTGCGCTGCCTGGCGCGCCAGGGCGTCCCCGAGCGGCTGCGGGGGCTGGACGTGGAGGTGGCGGCCGGCGACCTCGAGACCGGGCGCGGGCTGGCCGAGGCCGTGCGCGGGGTGGACGAGGTCTGGCAC
This sequence comes from Planctomycetia bacterium, assembly GCA_046094945.1. Lineage (GTDB taxonomy): Bacteria > Planctomycetota > PLA2 > PLA2 > JAEUHO01 > CAXQZU01. The sequence goes on from JBJTIJ010000450.1 coordinate 284, forward strand.
CTCGGGGCCCTGACGCGCTCCCGCACGCGCCGCCAGATGCTGCGCGTGAACGCCGCCGCCACGCTGGCCCTGGCCCGCCACGCGGCGGCCGCCGGGGTCCAGCGCTTCGTGTTCTGCTCCTCGCTGGCCGCGGTGGGGCCCTCGCCCGATGGCCAGCCGCTGGACGAGCAGCAACCCCTGCGCCCGGTGACCACCTACGGCCGCAGCAAGCAGCAGGCGGAGCAGGGCCTGCGGGGGCTGGCGGGCGACTTGCCGTGGGTGGTCGTGCGCCCGCCGGCGGTCTACGGCCCGCGGGACCGCGACTTCCTGGCCCTGTTCCAGGCCGTGTCGCGCGGCCTGCTGCCGGTGCTGGGCTCGCCGCGCCGGCGCCTGTGCCTGGTGCACGTGGAAGACCTCGCCGAGGGCCTGCTGGCCGTGGGCCGCAGCCCCGCCGCCCTCGCAGGGGCTTGGTTCGTCACCGCCGACCCGCCCGTGACGCAGGCGGGGCTGGCGCAGGCGCTGGCCGGTGCCGTCGGGCGCACCCCACGCCAGCTGAGCCTGCCGGCCTCGGCCGCCCGCCTGCTGGGGGCCTGCGCCGAGGCCCTGGGCCAGCTGGCCCCGCGCCCGCTGCTGCTGAGCCGCGAGCGCGTGGCCGAGGTGGGCGAGGGGCACTGGGTGTGCTCTGGGGAAGCCACGGCCCGGGCGGTGGGCTGGCGGGCCCGCCTGTCGCTGCCCGAGGGGCTGGCGGCCACGGCGCGCTGGTACCGGCAGCAGGGGCTGCTGGCGTGAGGCGGGCCTCGCGCGGGCCTGCGGGGCGCTCGGGGTTGCCTTTCCGGCCCGCGAGGCCCACAATCGCGGCCCCCGGGCGCCCGCCGCCCCGGCATGTGGAGGTGCGCCCGACCATGGCCCGCAGGCCGACCCGCCGCCTGGCCGGCTCGCTGGCCCTGGGCTCCCTGCTGGCCACGGGCGCCTTGCTGGCCTTGGGCGGCATGCTCGGCGCCTGCAGCAGCCCGCCCCGGCCCATCCGCCCGGCAGACGACCTGGCCAGCCCCAATCCCTCGGTGCGGGCGCAGGCCGCGGGCGAGGTGGCGCGGCTGGGCGCGCTCGAGCACCTGCCGGCCGTGATCGAGCTGCTCGACGACGACGACGCCACCGTGCGCCTGATGGCCGGCCGCACGCTGCGCGCCCTCACGGGCCATGACACGGGCTACCGGCCCTACGCGCCGCCCGACGAGCTGCGGGCGCAGGTGGAGGCCTGGCGCGCCTGGTGGGCCGCGCAGGCGCCTGGCCCGCGGGGGGGCCGCCCGTGACGCAGGCCGCGACGGACCACATCCGGGTCAGCCTCTCCAGCGACCCGCGCTTCCTGCCGCTGGTGCGCGCCCTGGCCCAGCAGGGCGCCGAGCTGGCCGGCTTCAGCGAGGCCGAGCGCGACACCCTGCTGCTGGCCATCAGCGAGGCGGTCTCCAACGTGATCCGCCACGCCTACCGGGACCGCCACGACCAGCCCATCGACATCGACCTGCGCGTGCGCCCGGGCTGCGTGGAGGTGGACGTCATCGACCGCGGCCGCTTCGTGGACCCCCGGCAGATCCAGTCCCGGCCGCTGGACGAGATCCGCCCCGGGGGCCTGGGCGTGCACCTCATGCGCTCCACCATGGACGTGGTCGAGTACACGAAGAACGCCTTCGGGGGCACCACCCTCACGCTCGTCAAGCGTGCAGCCCCGCCGGCGCTCGCGTAGGATCACGCGCCCGAAGGAACCTCCCGCATGAAGATCACCCGCCAGAACCAGGGCAACGCCGCCGTCTTCACCGTCGAGGGGCAGGTGGACATGCACACCTCGCCCGACCTGCGCACCCAGCTGCGCTCGGCGCTGCAGGAGAAGGCGACCCCCGTGGTGGTCGACCTCACGGCCGTGGCCTTCATCGACTCCAGCGGGCTGGCCACGCTCATCGAGGCGCTGCAGGCCACCAACAAGTACGGCGGGCGCCTGCGCCTGTGCGGGCTCTCCACCTCGGTGCAGAACCTCTTCCGCCTGTCGAACCTCACCTCCATCTTCGACATCCGGGCCACCAGCGCCGACGCGCTGAAGTGAGCGTGAGGGCCAGGCCGGCCGCGTGCGCAGGGCCGTCCGTGCGGCCCGGGCGCGTGCCGTCGGGCCCCTGCCCGCGCCGACGGCCCGCCGCGAGCCTCTCCCCGCATGCTGATCACGCGCCAGGACCTGCCCCACGCCACCGTCTTCGCCGTGGAAGGCAAGGTGGACCTGCAGACCTCGCGCACGCTGCGCGAGCAGCTGCGCCCGGCGCTGCAGGCGTCGGCCGCCGTGGTGGTGATCGACCTCACGGCGGTGCCCTTCATGGACTCCAGCGGGCTGACCGTGCTGATCGAGGCCAAGCGCGGCACGGAGCACTACGGGGGCCAGCTGCGCCTGTGCGGCCTCTCGGCCACGCTGCGCGAGCTGTTCCGCATCACGGGCCTGACGGCCAGCTTCGACATCCGGGCCACGCGCGCCGAGGCGCTGGCCTGAGCGCGGGGGGCCAGCGGTGAGCGCGGCCACGCCGGGTCCTGCGATGCCCGCCCCGGAGCCGGCCCGGCGCACGTGGCTGCACCGGCTGGGCGCCGCCGCGCTCGACCTCGTGCACCTGCTGGGCGGCCTGGGCCTGCTGGTGCGCGACACCGTGGGCCACCTCGTGCTGGGCCCGGCGCGCGGGCGCCCGGTGGGCGCCGGCGCGTTCCTGCAGCAGTCGGTGCGCGTGGGCCCGCGCGCGCTGGGCGTCGTGTTCCTGGTCAACATCTTCGTCGGCGCCATCCTCGCGCTCATCGGCGGCAACATCCTGGCCACGCTGGGCTTCGTGCACTACGTGGGCAACCTGATGAGCGTGGGCACGGTGCTCGAGCTGGGCCCGCTGCTCACGGGCGTGATCATGACCGGCTTCATCGGCGCGGCGCTGGCCGCCGAGATCGGCACGATGGTGGTGCGCGAGGAGATCACCGCCATCCGCACCATGGCCCTCAACCCCGTGCGCTACGTGGTGGCGCCGCGCCTGCTGGCCGTGGTGCTGATGGTGCCCTGCCTGACGCTGCTGGGCGACTGGCTGGGCATCCTGGGCGGGCTGGCCGTGGCCAAGTGGGTGCTGGGCGTGCCGGCCGTGACCTTCTTCCACCAGGCCTGGCAGCAGCTCTCGCCCGAGGACGTGTGGCGCGGCCTGCTCAAGTCGGGCATCTTCGGCCTGATCATCGGCAGCGTGGGCTGCTGGCGAGGCTTCCAGGTGCAGGGCGGCGCCGAGGGCGTGGGCCTGGCCACCACCCGGGCCGTGGTCACCTCGATCCTGCTGATCGTGGTCAGCGACGCGGTCCTGAACTACTTCCTGCTCTTCCGGCTCTAGGGGAGGCCCCATGTACACGCGCCGTGCCGAGCTCACCGCAGGCCTCGTGGTGCTGGGCGGCACCGTGGCGCTGCTGGCCTTCCTGTTCGTGGCCACGGGTCGCGGCTTCTTCGAGACCTTCTCGCGCTGGCACGTGCGCTTCGCGCCGGGCGACGCCGCCCCGGTGGTGGGAGACACCGTCTACTACCTGGGCCTGGAGGTGGGCCGGGTGGCGCGCGTCTCGCAGGGCACCGAGGTGCGCCGGGGCGAGCAGCTCACGGCGGCCGACCGGCAGCGCCTGGCGCGCCTGCCGGCCGGCGCCGCGCAGGAGGTGCGCGAGGTGTACGTGCTGGCCGAGCTCGAGCTGGGCCGCGACCAGCAGCTGCCGCGCGGCACCACGGCCCGCCTCAAGAGCAACCTCGTCACCGGCATGCCCTCGCTGCTGCTGGTGCCCGGGGCCAGCACGGCCTGGCTCACGCCCGCCGAGACCGTGGCCGAGCCCATCCCGGGCGCGCAGGGCGCCAGCCTCGACGACATCGCCGTCAAGGTCGACCAGCTGGTGCAGCACTTGATCGACGCCACCGGCGAGCTGGGGCCCACCGTGGCCGAGGCCAAGGCCCTGCTGCAGGACGTGCGCCGCAAGGTGGAGGCGCTGGACACGCAGGCCATGAGCGACGAGGCCCTCGCCGCGCTGGCCTCGCTCAAGCGCAGCCTGGGCACGGTGGAGCGCGACGTGGACGCCATCACCACGAACGTGCGCACGGCCACCGACGACCTGCGCACGCTGGCCGCCTCGGGCAAGGAGACGGTGCTGCGCGCCAAGGACGACCTGGCCGAGGCGCTGGCCTCCATCAAGGGCGCGGCCGCGCGCGTGGACGAGCTGGTGCGCACGGGCGCCCCCAAGGTGGACGCCTTCCTCGACGAGGTGCAGGGCCTGGGCACCGAGTTCAAGGGCCTGGTGGCCGAGTTCCGCGGCCTGGGCCCCGAGGCCCGGCGCGTGGTGCAGGAGGCCGGCGGCGACCTCGGGCGCATCTTCGAGGTGCTCGAGGATGCCGCCCGCAACGTGCTGGACGCCACCGAGGACATCCGCGCCCACCCCTGGAAGCTGGCCAACAAGCCCGACGACGACCAGGTGGCCTACGAGAACCTGCGCGTGGCCGCGCTCACCTACGTGCGCGCCATGGAGCAGATGGAGGACGCCGCGCGCGAGCTGCGGCAGGTGCTGGCCGGGCCCGGGCTGGAGGGCGAGGAGGTCAAGGCCCGCGTGGCCAGCACGCTGGCGGCCTTCGAGGCCACCCGGCGCCGCTACGAGGAGGCCGAGCAGCGCCTGGGCCGGCTGCTGGAGGCCTACGGGCCGCGGGCGCCCCGCTGAGCCCGCGGGCCCCGCGCCGCGGGCCGCCTGCAGGCGCCCGCCGGCGGGGCCTACCGGCCGCGCCGCCGCACGCTGCCAAGGACCCTTGTCGCGGGGGGGCCGACCCCTATGCTCCGGGCCTCGGGTGCATGCGCGCCCGTCCCGGAGCGACGAACCATGCGCAAGGTAGCGATCATCGGCGGCGGCAACGTGGGCGCGACCTGCGCGTACCAGCTGGCCAGCCGCGGCGTGGCCGACGTGGCCATCTACGACATCGCCGAGGGCGTGCCGGCGGGCAAGGCGCTGGACATGACGCAGTGCGGCCCGGTGTTCGGCTTCGAGCCGCGCGTGACGGGCAGCCACGACCCGGCCATCATCGCCGGGGCCGAGGTGGTGGTGGTCACGGCCGGCTTCCCGCGCAAGCCGGGCATGGACCGCATGGACCTGCTGCGCAAGAACGTGGAGATCGCGCGCGCCAGCGCGGGCCACATCAAGCGCCACGCGCCGGGCAGCATCGTGATCGTGGTGACCAACCCGCTGGACGTGATGACGTGGGTGGTGCAGCAGGTGACCGGCTTCCCGCCCGAGCGCGTGGTGGGCATGGCCGGCATCCTGGACTCGGCGCGCTTCGCGGCCTTCATCGCCATGGAGCTCAAGTGCTCGCCGGCCGACGTCAAGGCCATGGTGCTCGGCGGCCACGGCGACACGATGGTGCCGCTGCCGCGCTTCTCGACCGTCAACGGCGTGCCGATCACGCAGCTGCTGCCGGCCGACGCCATCCAGCGCATGAGCGACCGCGCCCGCAACGGCGGGGCCGAGATCGTCAAGCTGCTGGGCACGGGCAGCGCCTACTACGCGCCCGGCGCCAGTGCGGCGCTGATGGTGGAGGCCGTGCTGGGCGACACGAACCGCCTGCTGGCCTGCAGCACCTGGCTCACGGGCCAGTACGGGCTCAAGGATGTGTACCTGGGCGTGCCGATCCACCTGGGCGCCAAGGGCGTGACGCGCATCGTCGAGCTGCCCCTGGACCCGGCCGAGAGCCAGGCGCTGGCCGCCTCCGCCGCCAGCGTGGCCAAGGGCATCGCCGAGGTGAAGTCGCTGGCATGACGCGCCTCAAGGTCGCCATCCTCGGCGGCACGGGCTACGGGGGCATGGAGCTGGCACGGCTCCTGCTGGGCCACCCGCACGTCGAGCTCACGGCGGTCACCAGCCGCACCAGCACCAAGGCGCTGGCCGACACGTGGCCGCACCTGCGGGGCTTCACCAGCCTGTGCTTCAGCCAGGAGACGCCCGAGACGCTGCGCACGCTGGCGGCCTCCAACGACGTGCTCTTCCAGGCCAAGCCACACGGCGTGTCGGCCGCGCAGACCCCGGGCCTGCTCGACCACAACCCGCGCCTGAAGGTGATCGACCTCTCGGGCGACTTCCGGCTCAAGGACCCCAGCCAGTACGAGGCCTGGTACGGCGCGCCGCATGCCGCCCCCGGGCGCCTGCGCGAGGCGGTCTACGGCCTGCCCGAGTGCGGGCACCGCGAGGCGATCCGCCGCGCGCGGCTGGTGGCCAACCCCGGCTGCCACGCCAGCGCCACCATCCTGGCGCTGTGGCCGCTGGCGCGCACGGGCCTGCTGGCCGGGCGCGTGGCCGTGTGCAGCGTGACGGGCTCGTCGGGCTCGGGCAGCGAGCCCGGCAAGGGCACGCACCACCCCGAGCGCTTCATGAACTTCAAGGCCTACAAGCCGCTGCAGCACCAGCACCTGCCCGAGATCGTGGCCGCGCTGGGCCCGGATGCGCGGGTCGACTTCGTGCCGCACAGCGCGCCCATCTCGCGCGGCATCCACGTGACGGCCTTCGCCCCGGTGCGCGGCGGCCCCGCCGACGTGTCGGCCGCCTTCCGCACGGCCTACGCCGACGAGCCCGTCGTGCGCCTGGTGCCCGAGCCCCCGGAGGTGCGCAGCGTGGTGGGCACGGCGCTGGCCGACGTGCACGTCACGCATGGCGAGGGCCTGGCGCTGGTCACCGTGGCCATCGACAACCTGGGCAAGGGCATGGCCGGCACAGCCGTGCAGAACCTCAACCTCGTGGCGGGGCTGGACGAGGGCACGGGCCTGCGCCAGCCGGGGACGGGCCTGAGACGCCGCAGCCGCCCGGCCTCCCGTCCGCGCTGGGCCCGCTGCCCACCACCAACGCGGCCGCGCGCGAGCAGGAGGACCGCTGGCAGGTCCCGACCTACTCCAAGTGGCCCATCGCGCTGGCCGAGGGGCGCGGCTCGTACGTCACGGACGTCGAGGGACGGCGCTTCCTCGACCTCTACGGCGGCCACTGCGTGGCGCTGGCCGGTCACTGCCACCCGCGCCTGGTGGCGGCCATCCGCGAGCAGGCTGGGCGGCTGATCTTCTACAGCAACGTGGTCTACAGCGACATCCGCGCGCTGGCGGCCGAGCGGCTGGCGACGCTGGCCCCGCCGGGCCTGCAGCGCGTGTTCCTGTGCAACAGCGGCACCGAGAGCAACGAGACGGCGCTCAAGATCGCGCGCAAGGCCACGGGCCGCATGCAGGTGGTGTCGCTGGTGGACGGCTTCCACGGCCGCACGCTGGGCGCGCTGGGCGCGACGGGCATGCCGAAGTACCGCGACGCGGCCTACCCCATCCCCACGCAGCACGCCTACGTGCCCTACGGCGACCTGGCCGCCACCGAGCGGGCGGTGGGGGCGGGGGCGGCCTGCGTGATCCTCGAGCCCATCCCCTCGATGGGCGGCATCCGCATGGCGCCGCCGGAGTACTTCCGCGGCCTGCGCGAGCTGTGCACGCGCACCGGCACGCTGCTGGTGTTCGACGAGGTGCAGACTGGCTTCGGGCGCACCGGCACGACCTTCTTCGGCGAGAACGTCGGCGTCACGCCCGACCTCATCACGGGGGCCAAGGGCGTGGCGGGCGGCTTCCCGGCCGCGGTGGTGTTCGTGCGCGAGGACCTCGCGGCGCGCATGAAGCTGGGCGAGCAGGGCACCACCTTCGGAGGCGGCCCGCTGGCCTGCGCCGCCATCGCGGCCACGGCCTCCATCGTGCGCGACGAGGACCTGCCGGGCCGCGCCCGGCGCACCGGGGCCGCGCTGGCGGAGCGCCTGCAAGCCCTGCCGGGCGTGCGCCACGTGTCGGGCCTGGGCCTGATCCGGGGCGTGAACCTCGACCGGCCGGCCAAGCCCGTGATCCAGGCCCTCTTCGATGCCGGCATCATGGTGGGCTCCTGCGAGGCCGACCCGCAGCAGATGCGCCTGCTGCCGCCCCTGACGCTCACGCTGGAGGAGGCCGAGCCCTTCGTGCAGGCGCTGGGCCGGGTGCTGGCCGTGCCGGCACCCGCCGGCGCGTAGCGCCCGCGCGGGCAACCGGCGGGCGGCCCGGGCTCGCGCCCGCGCCGCGCTGGCGGTATCGTCGCCCGCTCGCTCCCGAGGATCCACGCAGCGTTGGATGGTCCCACCACCCCGCACCGAGCCGCTCCCTGGCACCTGGCCTCGCTGCGCACCCTCCCGCAGCGGGAGTGGGCTGGCCTGCTCGAGCAGGCCGAGGTGCTCGCGGGCCTGCGCGGGCGCGAGCAGCTGCTGGAGCGGCGCCGGGCGGCCATGGTGTTCTGGAACTCGTCGCTGCGCACGCGCACCTCCTTCGAGGTGGCCTGCTTCGACCTGGGCGCGCATGCCGTGTACCTGCAGGTGGGCAACGGCCTGTGGAACCTCGAGCACCGCGACGGCGTGGTGATGGACGGCGACGCGGCCGAACACGTGCGCGAGGGCTTCGGGGTGCTGGGCACGATGGTGGACGTGGTGGGCGTGCGCGCCTTCGCGGGCCTCAAGGACGCCGCCGTGGACGCCTCGGAGCCCGTGCTGGGGGCGGTGCTGCGGGCCAGCCGCGTGCCCGTGCTCAACCTCGAGAGCGCCTTCGACCACCCGCACCAGGGCCTGGCCGACGCGCTCACCGTGCGCCGCCGGCTGGGCCGAGGCCGCCACAAGGTGGTGGTCAGCTGGCTGCCGCACATCAAGCCGCTGCCCATGGCGGTGCCCAACGCCGCCCTGCTGGCCATGTGCCGCGAGGGCCACGAGGTGGTGCTGGCGCACCCCGAGGGCTTCGACCTCGACCCCGGCGTGATGGCCGACGCCGCGCGCCTCTCGCAGGCGGCCGGCGGCACGCTCGCGGTGACGCACGACCGCGCTGCGGCCCTGCGGGGCGCGCGCGTCGTCTACGGCAAGTCGTGGGGCTCGCGCCACCTCTACGGCAACCCGGCGCGCGCCGCCGAGGTGCTGGCGGGCCTGCGCGCCGGGTTGCCGTAGAG
>JBJTIJ010000451.1:0-1607 GCA_046094945.1 Planctomycetia bacterium
CTGCGGCGGGGCGACGCTAACCGCGTGGTCGGCACTGGGGGCGGGCGGTACCTGCCGCCCATGGGGGGGCGCACGCCCGCTGCCGTCTGGCCGCAGGCTTGGCAATCCTACGCGCAGCCCGGGCCCCCCTGCCACCGAAACTGCACGCGCACCGCAACAACGCGCGACATCCAGCATCTTCTTGGACATCCCCTCGCCCGCACCCCACCTCACCCTGCTCCCGCACCGGCACGCCCTCACGCCCGCACCCCGTCTCACCCCGCTCCCACACCGGCATGCTGGACGGGGTGCGGAGGGCCCATGAGGAGGACGACGTGTATCCGGCGTACACGAGGACGACGAAGGGGCCCGAGCGCCCCCGGCCCAGCGTCGCCGCCCGTTCCCCTCGCACGAACCGTCGGCACTACACCGCGGGTTCGGGCATGACGAAGACGTCGCGCTCCGCCTGCCGCGCATCGGCCAGCGCCGTCTCGCCCATGCTGAACAGGTCCTCGAGGATCTCGACGCCCTCGCTGCGGTTGGTGGCGGCGCCCACGCGCAGGCGCACCGCATGCCGGCGGCCGGCCACCGTGATGGGCTCGCGCGTGGCCAGCGCGCAGATGCGCACGCCCAGCGCATGCGCGCTGTCGCCATCGCTGTGCACGGCCACGACCACGAAGCGGTCGCCGCCGTAGCGGCCCAGCATGTCGTGGTCGCGCACGATGCCCTTGAGGCGGCGCGCCACGTGCTTGAGCACCTCGTCGGCCACCAGCGCGCCCTCGGACTCGCGCAGCGCGCTGGCCGTCTCGACCTCGATGATCAGGCAGGCCACGGGGCTGCCGTAGCGCTCCGTGCGGCTCCACTCGCCCGTCAGGCGCTCGATGACCTGCATCTTGTTCCACACGCCCGTCAGCGGGTCGATGAAGGGCACCTGCGTGAGCTCGAGCTGGATGCGGTCGAGCATGCCCTCCTGCGCCTGCAGGCGCTCGCGCGCGCGCAGCAGCTCGCGCGCCACGTCCTCCAGCGGCATGCCGGGGCGCTCGCGGCCCAGCGCGCCCACGCGCCCGCCGTCGCAGGGGAAGAAGCGGTACTCGACCACCACGGGCGCGCCGCTGGAGAGGTGCTGCACGGGCACCACCTGGGCCGAGCCGGCCGCGGCACGCACCAGCAGCGGCAGCACCTGCTCGCGGGCGCTGGCCTCGACCAGGTGCAGGAAGTCCGCGCCCATGCGGGCGCCGTCCACCAGCCGCTCCAGCGCCGGGTTGAGCGCCTCGATCGTGCGGTTGCTGCGCAGCACCACGAACGGGTCGGGCGACTCGCGCAGCAGCGTCTCGAAGAAGGCGGGATCGGGCATGGGGCAGGGGCGTCCGGGGCCGGCAGGGCCCGGCCGGTCATCATCGGAAGGGCGCCCCCAGCGCCTTGAGCGAGCGTGCCGCCCACGTCACGCCGGGGGTCCCCAGATGCGAACAACGTGCGAACAGGCGCCCCGGCCCGCAGGCCTAGAGGCAGCGCACCGCCAGCACAGAGATGTCGTCGCTCTGCGCGGCCAGGCCCACGGGGCGGCGCACGGCCGCCAGCACGCCGGCGACCACCTCGGCGGCCGGGCGGCCGGCCAGGCGCGCGCCCTC
>JBJTIJ010000452.1:0-10389 GCA_046094945.1 Planctomycetia bacterium
GGCCTGGGGGCCGAGGGCAGCGGCATCGTGGCCGACATCTGGCGCCCGCTGCGCACGCTGCTCTTCGCGGGCGAGCGCGCCGCCTTCGGGCTGGACCCGCTGGGCTGGCACGTGACCAGCCTGCTGCTGCACGTGCTCAACAGCCTGCTGGTGCTGCGCGTGCTGGCCGGCCTGTGCGCCGGGCTGCGCGTGCCGGCGGTGGTGGGCGCGCTGGCCTTTGCCGTGCACCCGGTGGGCGTGGAGAGCGTGGCGTGGGTCTCCGCGCAGGGCGACCTTCTGGCCGTCACCTTCATGCTGCTCGCGCTGTGGGTGCTGGAGGCCGCGGGGGCCTGGCGCAGCGCGCTGGGCGCTGCGCTCTGCGCGCTGGCCTGCCTGTCGAAGGAGTCGGCGGTGGTGCTGCCGGGCCTGCTGTGGCTGCGCGACCGCGTGCGCGATCCGGTGCTGGCGCTGCCGGCCGGCGTGCGCTGGCGGCGCGTGGCCCTGCTGGGCGCCGTGGTGGGGGGCTACCTGCTGGCGCGCGCGCAGGTGCTGCCCGGCGAGCTGGCCCAGGTGGCCGGGCCGGGCATCGACCTCTCCGTGCGCGTGCGCGCCTTCCTCTCCGCGCTGGCCTGGCATGCCGGCTCGCTGCTGTGGCCCACCGGCTTCCGCTTCGAGGCCGACCTGCCCGTGCCGCTGGGCTGGGGCGAGCCCGGCGTGGTCGTGGGGCTGGGCCTGCTGCTGACGCTGCTGGCGCTGGCCGTGCGCGCGTGGCGCAGCCCGCGCCCGGGCCTGGCACTGTGGTGGGCGGCCGGCTCGCTGGTGGCGCTGGTGCCCGTGGCGCAGGTGCTGGTCCCGCTCAAGACGCTGGCCGCCGAGCGCTTCCTCTACCCCGTGCTGCCCTGTGCGGTGGCGGGCCTCTGCTCGCTGGCGCTGGGCCTCTCGCGCACGCGGGCACGCTGGGCGGCGCCCGCACTGGCGCTGCTGGCCCTGCCGCTGGCGCTGGTGTCGCGCCAGCGCTGCGAGGCGTGGCACGACGAGGCCAGCCTGTGGGATGCCGTGCGCCGCGACCGGCCCTCCAACGCGCGTGCCTACGAGGGCCTGGGCTTCGGCCTCTTCGCGCAGGGACGCTTCCAGGACGCCGAGCGCGCCTACCTCTCCTACCTGCAGTTCCAGCCCTACGACGGCAAGGCGCGCCGCCGGCTGGCCGACCACCTGGGCAACCTCGTGCGCACGCTGGTGAGCAGCGACCCCGAGGTGGTGCGCAACACGTCGCTGGTGCAGGGCCGCAGCGCCATGCAGGCCTTGCAGGTGGCCATGCTGCGCAGCGCGCTGGCCTGCTGGGCCGAGGTGGGCTACGAGGCGGGGCGCGGCTCGCGTGCGCTGGAGGTGGACACGCTGGTGCGCCTGCGCGACGCCACCATGGACCTGGGCGACCTGTCGGGCGCCAAGGAGGCCAACGACACCCTGCTGCGCTCCGAGGGCGTCGATCCCGCGCGTCGCGAGGAGGTGCAGGCCCGGGGTGGTCTCGATGCGCGCACTTGCCGCTGGTTCCTGGCATGGATGGCCACCAGCACGCCCTCTGGCCGCTGGACGGGCGAGGAACGCGTGCGCCGGCAGGCCCAGCGCGCCCTGGTGCTGCGCGATGCCGGGCTGGACCCCGAGCAGCCCGACGAGGTCCTGCGCCGGGCGCTCGAGGCACCGCTGGCCGCGCTGCGCATGCAGGTCGAGCAGGTGGCCCGCACGGCGGCGCTGCCCGCCGAGCGCTCGCGCGCGGCCGGGCGTGCCCTTGACCTGCTGCTGCTGCACGCCGAGCTGCTGGAGTCCACGGGCCGCGTGCGCGAGGCCGAGCCGCTGCGGCGCGAGGCGCAGGCGCGCCGCCTGCTGGGCGAGGTGCGGTGAGCAGCGCCCGCGCCATGGCCCGCTACGCCGGGCTGGCCCGCCGCGCGCTGGAGGTGCGGCTGGGCAGCACGCGCCCCTTCAAGCTCATCCTGGCCGTGACCGAGCGCTGCGACTGCCGCTGCGAGGCCTGCTTCATCTGGCGCAAGCCCAAGGGCGACGAGCTAACGCCCGCCGAGGTGGGGCGCGCGCTGGCCGGCGCCCCGTGGATCCGCTGGCTCAACCTCACGGGCGGCGAGCCCTTCCTGCGCGAGGACTTCGTCGAGCTGGTCGAGGCGGCGGTGGGGGCCCTGCCCGGGCTGGCCGTGCTGGACTGGCCCACCACGGGGCAGCGCACGGAGCGCATCCTGCAGGCCACGGAGCGCATCGCGCGGCTGGGCGTGCCGCGCATCTTCGTGAGCGTGAGCCTGGAGGGCCCGCCGACGCTGCACGACCGCCTGCGCGGGCGTCCCGGGGCCTTCGAGGCCATGTGCCGCACCTGGGCCGGCCTGCGCAGCCTGCCGGGGGTGCGCGCCTACCTCGGGCTGACGCTGCACGCCGACAACGAGGAACACGTGCCGGAGGCGCTCGAGGCCGTGGCGCAGCGCGTGCCGGGCACCACGCTCGACGACCTGCACGTGAACGTGCTCACCACCAGCGCGCACTACTACGACAACCAGTCCACGGCGCTGCGGCCGCCGCGCGGCCTGCCGCCGCTGGTGCGCGAGGCACTGCGCCGGCGCGAGGCCTCGGCAGCCCCGCAGGACCTGCTGGAGGCGGCCTACCTGCGCCGCGTGCCGGAGTGGCTGGCGCGCGGGCGCAGCCCGGTGCCGTGCCGCTCGGGCTCGGCCAGCGTCTTCGCCAGCGCGCGCGGCGACGTCTACCCCTGCACGGTCTACGACCGCCGGCTGGGCAGCCTGCGCGAGCAGTCGCTGGCCGCGATCCTCGATGGTGCCGAGGCGGCGGCGGCGCGCGAGGTGATCGCGCGCGATGCCTGCCCGGGCTGCTGGTCGCCCTGCGAGGCGCACCCCACCCTGCTGGCCTCGCTGCCCGGCTCGCTGCTGCGCGGCTGAGCGCGCCTCAGGCCGGGCCCGGCAGCGCCACCCAGCGGTCGGCCAGCACCAGCGCATCCAGGCCCATGGCGCGGGCGGCCTCCAGCGCCTCCTGCGCCGTGGTGACGATGGGCTCGCCGCGGCGGTTGAGGCTGGTGTTGAGCAGGCAGGGCGGGTGGCCGCCGGCCTCGAGCGCGGCCAGCAGCGCCTCGAGGAAGGGCTCGCCGCCGGGCGGCAGGGCCTGGACGCGTGCCGTGCCGTCGGCGTGCACGGCGCCCGGCACCTCGGCGCGCGCCCGCTCGGTGGCCACGAAGGTGGAGATCATCCACGGGCTGGCCTCGAGGCCGGCGAACAGGTGCGTGGCGTCGCTGCGCACCACGGGCGCCAGCGGGCGCCAGGCCTCGCGGCCCTTGCGCCGGTTGACCTCGTCGCGCAGCGCCGTGCTCACCGGCGAGGCCAGCACGCTGCGCCCGCCCAGCGCGCGCGGGCCGGCCTCGGCGCGGCCGCGCGCCACGCCCACCACCTGGCCGGCCTGCAGTGCCTGCGCCGTGCGGTGCGCCAGCGTGGCCGCGTCGAGCGCAGGCGCGCCGGGCGCCACGCGCGCCGCCTCGGCGGGGGTGAGGTCGTGGCCCAGCCGGAGCGTGGCCAGCGGCGCGGCCGGCCGGCCGCTGCGGCGCTCGTGGGCCCACGCGGCCGCGCCCCAGGCTGCGCCCGCGTCGCCGGCCACGGGGAAGGGACGGATGCGCGCCGGCAGGCGGCGCGCCAGCACGCCGTTGAGCGCGCAGTTGAGGAACACGCCGCCGGCCAGCCCCGCCTGCGCGGCACCCGTGCGCGCCAGGCCCTGGCGCAGCGCCGCCTCCATGACGGCCTCCAGCGCCTGCTGCATGCCCAGCGCCAGGCTGGCGTCGCCCTCGCGCAGGGGCTCGTGCGGCGCACGCGCCGGCCCCAGCTCGCGCAGGAAGGCATCGCCGTAGAGGCGCGCCTCGCCCAGCGGGTAGGCGAAGCGGGCGGTGTCGGCACGCAGCAGCCAGCGCGGGTGGGGCGTGAGCAGGCGCCGGCCGAAGGCCGCCTGTGGCGTGCCGGGCGAGCCGTAGCCGGCCAGGCCCATCGTCTTGCCCTCGTCGCTCTCGGGCCGGAAGCCCAGCCAGGCCGTGACGGCGGCATAGGCCTTGCCGGCACTGTGCGGGTAGTTGCTGCGCGCGCGCAGCGCGAGGCGGCCGGCACGCTGCTCCCAGAGCGCCGTCGTGGTCCACTCGCCCATGCCGTCGGCGGTGAGCAGCACGGCAGGGGCATCCGGGTCGGGCAGCGCCAGCCGGGCGCTGGTGGCGTGGGCCAGGTGGTGGGCCACGCGCACCACGGGCGCCGCGAGGCCTAGCGCACGCATGTCGCCCTCCAGGCCCGCCATCGCGCGCAGGTAGTCGCGCCGCCCCGGCAGCGCGGGGTCGGGGCGCTGCTGCAGGAAGGCACGCGAGCGGGGCCAGTGGCGCAGCACGTGCAGGGCCTTGCGCACGCGTGCCATGCCGCGCGACCACGGGAAGGCCACGAGGTCTACGTCGCGCGGCGCCAGCCCCGCGTGCTGCAGGGCCGCGGCGATAGCCCCACGCGGGAAGGCCCCGCTGTGGCGCACGCGGTCGTAGCGCTCCTCGCTGGCCGCGAACAGCGGCACGCCATCGGCCAGCAGCACCGCGGCCGCGTCGTGCCCGTAGGCGTTGAGGCCCAGCACGATCACGCGCGGTCCCCCGGCGTGCGGGGGCGGCAGTGCGGGAAGGGCAGCACGGGCGGGCTCCTGGGCCGTGCCGTGCGCCCCGGGCGGGCGCGGTGCGGGACGCCGCACGGCCTGCGGGTAGGGTACGGGCTCACCTGCGGGAGTGCGAGGCCCGCCCTGCCATGACCGCGGCCCTCCCGGCAGCCGTACGCATCCGCTTCAGCACGCGCCTGGAGCTCGTGCGGCCGCTGCGCAAGATCCTCGTGGCCGTGCTCGAGGCGCAGGGCTGGCCCGGCGACGCGCTCGAGGACGCTGCGCTCGTGGCCACGGAGGTGCTGCAGAACGCCGTCGAGCACGGCAGCCGTCACGATGGCAGCGAGGAGGTGGGGCTGGTCCTGCACGTGCTGGAGGACGCCTGCGAGCTGGAGGTGCACGACCCCGGCACCGGCAAGGGCCCGCACAGCCTGCTGGGCCGCGACCCGGCGCAGCCGCCCGACCCGTCCTCCGACCGGGGGCGCGGCCTGTTCCTCGTGCACCGGCTCGCGGTGGGCCTCGAGCGCGTGCGCGTGGGCGAGGGCGCCTGCGTGCGGGTGCGGCTGTCGATGCACGGCAAGGACGGAAGCAGCGCCTGACCGGGCGGGGCAGGTAGCATCGGGAGCATGACGCTGCCGCCTGCGCCGCGCCTCGTCCTGGCCCTGCTGCTGGGCCTGCTGGCCGCCTGCATCGCCGGGCTGCGCGAGCGGCCCACGAGCGCGGGCCACGCGCACGCCTCCGCCGCCGGCATCGCCTGGCCGCAGGAGCGCGCCGCCGCCACGCTGGTGCTCAGCGGGCGCAACCTCGGCAAGCTCAAGCCCTGCGGCTGCAGCGCCCCGCAGATGGGCGGCCTCGAGCGGCTGGCGACGGCGCTCGAGCTGCTGCGCGCGCGCTCGGGCGACGCGCTGGCGGCCGTCTCGCTGGGCTGGTCGGCCGCCCCGCCCATCCCGCTGCGCCGCCCGCAGGAGCAGGCGCGCCTCAAGGCCATGCTCTACCGGCAGGCGCTGCAGTCGCTGGGCTACGCCGTGCACCTGCTGGGCCCGCACGACCTGCAGGTGCCCGAGCTGGTGGCGGGCTTTGCCACGCCCGGTGGCGGGGGCAGCGAGCGCCCCACGCTGCCGCTGAACATGCGCCCCACGGCCCTGCTGGGGGTGGACCCCGAGGCGCCCGCACAGGGCTGGGCCGACCTGCAGGTGGGCCCCGTGCCGGTGCGCGTGCTCTCGCTGCTGGACGAGGCGCAGGGCCGCCTGCTGCGCGACGCGGGCCTGGCCGAGGTGGTGCTGCCGGCAGTCACGGCCGTGCAGCAGGCGCTGCCGGGCAGCGCGGCGCGGCTGCACGTGGTGGCGCTGGAGGCCTCCGCGCAGGACCTGGCCGCCGTCAAGGCGGCGTTGCGCGGCATCGGCCCCTGCGTGATCGTGGACATGGGCGGCTCCACGCCCGAGGCGCCGCAGGCGAGCGTGCGGCTGGCCGACGGTCCCTTGGTGGTGGGGCTGGAGGAGAAGGGCAAGAGCGTGGGCGTGCTCGACCTCGTGGCGGCGCCCGGTGGCGGCTGGCTGGCCACCTGGACGCCGCAGCCGCTGCTGCCGCTGTTCTCCGATCCGGCCCAGCCCGCGCGCCTGCGCCAGGAGGTGGCCGGCTGGTTCGACATCTACAAGCGCGAGGTGCGTGCGCAGGGCCTGCTGGCCATGGAGGAGCGCCGGGTCGAGGGCGAGGACGAGCCGCGCTACGTAGGCTCGGCGGCCTGCGCGGCCTGCCACGAGGGCATCTACCAGCAGTGGCACGCCACGCCGCATGCGCGCGCACTGCGCACGCTGCGCAACGACGACTACGCCTGGGACCCCGAGTGCCTCGCGTGCCACGTGCAGGGCCCGCAGCGCCTGCCCGACGGGCGCTTCTCGTGGGCGGCCAGCGGCTTCGTGGACGACGACACCACGCCCAGCCTGGGCGGCGTGGGCTGCGAGAACTGCCACGGCCCGGGCAGCACGCACCTGGCCGCGCCCTACGACAAGACGGCCTGGCACCGCAGCCGCCTGTTGCGCGCCAGCCCCCAGCGGCAGGACTGCATGGCCTGCCACGACCTCGAGAACAGCGTCGGCTTCAGCGAGCAGTACCACGAGCGCCTGCCGCGCGTGAACCACGAGGGGGTGCCCGAGCAGCGCCGCACGCACGAGCCCCGCCGGCGCTGAGCGCCCGCGGGGCCTCGGGCCCGTCCCCCGGGCCGGTGGATGGAGCGCCCCGCCTGCGGCGCTAGCATCACGCCATGAGCCCGGATCCCGCTCCTGCGTCCCCCGGCCCCGGGGGCCGCCGCTCGCGTGCCATCGTCGTCGCCTCCAGCGTGGCCGCGCTGGCCGTCATGGCCGGGCTGGTGCTGCTGGCGCTGTCGGGCAAGGAGCCCGGCGCGCAGGGGGGCTCGGCACCGCGCGTGCCCAGCGCCCCGCTGGTGCCCGAGGCTGCGCCCATGCCGGAGGGCTGCGTGCCTGACCCCGGCCGCCCGCCGGCGCTGGAGATGGACCTGCCCGAGCAGGGCGTGGAGTTCGGCCGCGTGCGCCAGGGCCAGCAGGTGGAGCGGCGCGTCACCTTCCGCAGCACGGGCAGCGGCGCACTGTGCATCCGCGACGTGCAGACGGGCTGCGGCTGCGTGAAGGCACGGCTGGACGGCGACAAGCGGCGCTTCGAGCCCGGCGAGTCCGGCACCCTGATCCTGCTGCTGGACTCCAACGGCCGCCACGGGGTGCAGTCCAAGGCCTTCTCGCTGGTGACCAACGAGATCGGGCAGGCGCGCCGCACCTGGCCGGTGCATGCCGACATCTCGCTGGGCGTGGTGGCGCAGGGCACCGGCCTGGACTTCGGCCGCCCGCGCAAGGGGGCGTCGTGCCTGGCCTCCGTGCGGCTGGCCTCGCCGCGCGACGAGGCCGCGTGGAAGGTGACGGGCGTGACGGTCAAGGGCATGGGCAGCGAGCCCGCTCCGGCCTGCACGTGGGAGGCACGCGAGGTGCCCGACCCGCTGCTCAAGGTCGTCGAGGTGACCGTGACGCACCCGGGCCGCAGCCAGCAGGGCCTGTGGCGCGCGCCCGCGCTCATCGAGCTCGACCACCCCGAGCGCCGCGAGGTGCTGCTGGACGCCCAGATGCTGATCCTGGCGCCCGTGGCCGCCACGCCGCCGCAGGCCATCTTCGGCTACGTGGAGGCGGGGGGCTCGCCGCGCGAGCTGCCCGTGTACTTCCGGCCGGCCACGACGCCGGCCCTGCCCTTCCAGGTGCGCGAGCCGCGCATCGTGCCGCTGGCGGGCCAGGCCTTCGATGCCGGCGGGGCGCCCTTCGTGGCCAGTGCGGTGGAAGCGCCCCCCGGCGGGCAGCCCGGCTGGGTGGTGCGCGTGCGCTACGACGGCAAGCCGCGGGCGCCCGGCCTGCTGGAGGCCGAGCTGGTGGTGGCCACCGACCTGCCCGAGCAGCCCGAGGTGCGCGTCCCGCTGCGTGCCACCGTGGCCGGGCGCAAGTAGCAGGAGCGCGCAGCATGTGCGGCATCATCGCCCTGGCCGGCACGACACGCGCGCTGCCCGTGCTGGTGCAGGGCCTGCACGTGCTCGCCTACCGGGGCTACGACTCGGCCGGCGTGGCGCTCGAGCACCACGGCCGCCTGCATGTCGAGAAGGACCGCGGCCGCATCACCGAGCTGGCCCCGCGCTGGCTGGCGCAGGGGCTGGAGGGCTGCACCGGCATCGGCCACACGCGCTGGGCCACGCACGGCCCGCCCAGCAAGGCCAACGCGCACCCGCACCTGGACGCGGCTGGCGAGGTGGCCGTGGTGCACAACGGCATCCTGGAGAACGACCTTGCGCTGCGCGAGGAGCTGGAGGCGCAGGGCGTGCGCTTCGCCAGCGAGACCGACAGCGAGGTGGTGGCCCACCTCTACGCGCGCGCCTTCCGTGGCGACCCCGTGGCGGCCGCGCGCGAGGTGCTGGCGCGCTGCCGCGGCCACTTCGCGCTGGCCATCCTGCATGCGCGCCTGCCGGGCACGGTGGTGGGCGTGCGTCGTGGCTCGCCGCTGCTGGTGGGCCTGGGCGTGGGGGAGACGCTGCTGGCCTCCGACACCAAGGCCTTCGTGGGCCGCGCCGGGCAGGTGCTGGAGCTGGGCGAGGACGAGGTGGCGGTGGTGACGGCAGCCGGCGCGCGCCTCGTGGACGCGGCGGGCCGTGACGTGGTGCGCGAGCCGCGCGTGCTGGCCGAGCGCGAGCAGGACACGGGCAAGGGTGGCTTCCCGCACTACATGCTCAAGGAGATCCACGAGCAGCCGGAGCGGCTCTACGAGCTGCTGGCCGGGCGCGTGGAGCCTGCGCGCGGGCGCGTGCGCCTGCACGAGGTGGCGCTCGACGACGCGGCCTGGCGCGCCACCAGCCGCATCGACCTCGTGGCCAGCGGCACGGCGCACTACGCCTCGCTCTACGGGGCCTACGCGCTGGAGAGCCTCGCCGGCATCCCGTCGCGCGCGCTGGTGGCGGCCGAGTACGAGGCCCGCGGCCCCGTGCTGGACCCCAGCGTGCTCGTGGTTGCGGTGTCGCAGTCGGGCGAGACGGCCGACACCAAGGGGGCGGTGGAGGTGGCACGTGCGCGCGGGGCGCGCACGCTGGGCGTGCTCAACGTGCGCGACAGCGCCATCGGGCGCCTCGTGGGCGGGCTGGTGGACATCCATGCCGGGCCGGAGGTGAGCGTGGCCTCCACCAAGGTCTACACGGGCATGCTGGGCGCGCTGCTGCTGCTGGCGCTGCGCGCGGCGCAGGCCCGCGGCCGCGGCGAGCAGGTGCTGGGCACGCTGGGCCCCGCGCTGGCGCAGGTGCCGGGCCTGGTGCAGCGTGCCCTGGGCACGTGGGAACGCGTGCGCGAGGTGGCCCGCACGCTCGACGGCGTGCGCGACATGCTCTACCTGGGGCGCGGGCCTGACGCAGCCACCGCGCTCGAGGGCGCGCTGAAGATGAAGGAGCTGAGCTACGTGCATGCCGAGGGCTACCCCGCCGGCGAGATGAAGCACGGGCCCATCGCGCTGGTCTCGCGCGAGCTGGTCACGGTGGCGGTGGCCACGCCCGGCCCGTGGCGCGAGCGCATGCTGGCCAACGTGCGCGAGGTGAGCGCCCGCGAGGGCCCCGTGGTGGTGCTGGCCGCCGAGGGCGACCGCGAGGCGGCGCGCGTGGCCACGCACGTGATCGAGGTGCCGGCCGCCGACCCGTGGCTGGCGCCGCTGGTGAACGTGGTGCCGCTGCAGCTGCTGGCCTACGAGGTGGCCAAGCGGCGCGGCTGCGACGTGGACCAGCCCCGCAACCTGGCCAAGACCGTGACCGTGCAGTGACGCCCTTGGGGCACGCTACGAGGAGTCGCATGCGCGCTGGAACGAACCGACCTGCTGCCCGCCGCCTGGCCGTCGTGGGCCTGCCGCTGGCGTTGCTCGTGGTGCTGCCGTGGGCCGGCCTCGCCCGCGCGTGGGCCGACGACCCGCCCGCGCCCGCGCCCGTCCCCGAGACGCCGCCGGCCCCCGCGCCGGTGCCCAGTGAACCGGTGCCCAGTGAACCGGTGCCCAGCGAGCCGCCGGGCACCGAGCCGCAGCCGCGTGAGCCCGAGCCGCCTGCGGGCCCGCCGCCCGCGGGCATGCCCGAGGTCCCGCCCAGCCCTCCAGCCCCTGCGCCAGCCAGCGCGGGGCCAGCTCGGTGATGCGGCCGCGGTCCTTCTCGACATGCAGGCGGCCGTGGTGCTCGAG
>JBJTIJ010000453.1:0-2389 GCA_046094945.1 Planctomycetia bacterium
CCGCACGCTCGAGGCCGTGCGCGTGTTCCGCACGAACTTCATCTTCGGCTCGCTGCTGGCGCTGCTGGCCGCCCTGCTGTGCCGCTTCGCCTGGCTGCAGCTGGTGCAGGGCCCGTCCATGCGCCAGCAGGCCGACCGGCGCCACGCGGCCCGCATGACGCTGGCCGGCGTGCGCGGCCGCATCCTGGACTGCCACGGGCGGCTGCTGGCCACCAGCGCCTTCGGGCGCGAGGTGGCGCTGGACCCCGACCCCACGGTGCTGCCCGAGGAGGAGCTGCCGGCCTTCTGTGCCCGGCTGGCGGGCCTGCTGGACGACGACCGCCTCACGGCGGGGGCGCTGCAGCGGCGCCTCGAGCAGGCGCGCGCCGAGCGGCGCGTGCTGGGCGGGCCGCTGGGCCTGCGCTGGATGCGCACCGGCGTGCGCCACCTCGTGCTCGTGCCCTACGTGAGCGAGCCGCGCGTGGTGGCGGGCCTCGACGAGGCCAGCGAGCAGCGCGACATGCGCCCGCTGAAGGTGCGCGTGGTCGAGCGCCGCGCCTACCCCAACGGCGACTACGCCAAGCAGGTGATCGGCCTGCCCGTGCCCGAGGGCGGCACGCCCGGCCAGGGCGAGGGCGTCGAGGGCCTGCTGGACCGCCACCTCTACCCGGGCCAGCTCAGCGCCACGGTGAGCCGCGACGGCAAGGCACGCGCCTTCGCCGACCAGCCGCTCTTCGACCGCGACCTGCTGGCCGGGCGCGACGTGCGCCTGACGCTGGACATCGTCATCCAGCACCACGTCGAGCGCGAGCTGGACGCGCTGGTGGCGCAGTGGAAGCCCTTCCAGGCCTGCGCGGTGGCGCTGGACCCGGCCACCGGGCGCGTGCTGGCCATGGCCAGCCGGGCCTGCGACCCCAGCACGGGCGCGCGCCTGCCCTCCTCCAACCTGCCCATCCGCGGCCTCTACGAGCCGGGCAGCGTGTTCAAGCCCTTCACCGTGGCGTGGGCCCTGCGCCAGGGCCTGCCGCCCAGCACGGTGGTGCCCATGCCGCTGAGCGTGCACTTCCCGGGCGACCGCAAGGCCATCAGCGACACGCACTTCGTGGGCGATGGCGACCTGGCGCGCCTGCTGTCGGAGTCGAGCAACACGGGCGCTGCCTGGCTGGCGGACTGGATGGGGGGCGCTGCGCTGCAGGGCATGTTCACGTGGCTGGGGCTGGACCAGCCCACGGGCATCGAGCTGCCGCACGAGGTGTGCTGGGGCAAGGCCTGGCGCATGCGCGGCCGCAGCGACTTCCTGCGCGCCGGCTTCGGCCACGCACTGACCATGACGCCGCTGCGCCTGGCCTCGGCCTTCACGGCCTTCGCGCGCGCCGACGCGCGCGCGGCCCGTCCCACGCTGATGATGGACACGGTCTCGCCGGTCACGCCCGGCGAGCCCATCTGCCCGCCGCAGCTGCTGGGCATCGTGCGCCAGGGCCTGGCCGGCTGCGTGGAGACCGGCACGGCGGCCAGCGCCTTCGCCGGCTCGCACTTCAGCTGCGCCGGCAAGACCGGCACGGCCATCATCCACGCCGAGACGCAGCACGTGTGCTCGTTCGTGGGCTACGCGCCGGCCGCCGCACCGCGCATCGTGGTGCTGGTGAGCGCGGTCACGCGCCGCAGCCAGCAGGGCAGCGGCGGGCGTGTCTCGGCGCCGGCCGCGCGCAAGATCCTCGACCGCAGCCTTCCGTACCTGGGCGTGGCCCCGGACCGCGGCGAGGGCGCCGCGCCGGAGGGCCGCCCGTGACCGCCTCCCGCCCGGCCACCGTCGGCGACCTCGCCCGCCTGCTGGGCGGCACGCTCGAGGGCGTGGCGCCCGGCGTGGCGCTCACGGGCCTCTCGGACGACTCGCGCAGCGTGGCGGCCGGCGAGGCCTTCCTGGCGCGCGCCGGCAGCCAGGCCGACGGGGCCAGCTTCGCGCGCGACGCCGTGGCGCGCGGCGCCGCCGTGGTGGTGGCGCAGGAGCCGCTGCCCGGCCTGCCGCTGCTGCGCGTGCGCGACGCGGCGCAGGCGCTGCGCACGGCCGCCGACGCCTGGCACGGCACGCCGCAGGCCGGCATGGACCTGGTGGGCATCACGGGCACCAAGGGCAAGACCACCACCAGCCTGCTGGTGGCCGCCGCGCTGCGCCACGCCGGCCGGCGCCCGGCCGTGATCGGCACCATCGCCTATGACCTGGGCGACGGGCGGCCCGAGCCGGCCGCCAACACCACGCCTGGCGTGCTCTAGCTGCGCCGGCTCCTGGCGCGCGCGCGCGCCAACGGCTGCGACTGCGCGGTGATGGAGGTCTCCAGCCACGCGCTCCACCAGGGCCGCACGGCCGGGCTGGACTTCCGCGCCGGCGTGTTCACGAACCTGGCCAGCGACC
>JBJTIJ010000454.1:0-2420 GCA_046094945.1 Planctomycetia bacterium
CTCGTGCCCAGCGGCCCCGTGCTGCAGGGCATCTACCTGGTCAACACGCTGGGCAACGTCCGCGACCTGGCCCAGAACCGGCTGGTGACCAGCGACGATCCCAGCCTGACGGGCTCGGTGTACGCCTCGATCAACGCGGGCCTGGGCTCGCGCGTGCCCGAGGGCTGGCGCCTGTACTTCCAGACGCTCAAGCTGCCCAACACGGCCTCGGCCATCGCCGAGAGCTTCGGCTCGAACCTGGGCGAGTGGGGTGACAACGACTCGGGCTCCAGCGAGCCCGGCGTGTTCACGCAGACCAGCGGCACGAACCTGCTCTCGGCCATCCCCGGCATCGTGCCGGGGGGCGCCACCGAGCCGTCGTTCCGCACGCTGTACGGCAACGCCACGGCGCTGCAGATCGGCCAGAGCACGACGGCCAACTGGAACAACGGCTACCGCTTCCTCAACATCCTGAGCCTGGAGGCGAACACCGACGCCGACAGCGGCCTGGGCCGCCTCAAGGCCGTGCACAAGCCCTACGCGGGCACGGGTGCCGACGGCACGGTGGACACCAGCCTGCCGCCCTTCACGGCGGGCGGCGGCGACGTGTTCGCCCTGACCACCACGCCGGGCAGCGGCGCGTCGATCAACGGCGACGGCATCTACGAGTTCGAGAGCTTCTACCTGCGCGCGGGAGACACGCTCACCGCCTCGGGCACGCAGCCGCTCGTGATCCTGTGCCGGGGCGACTTCATCGTCGAGGGCACGATCGACATCGGGGGCAAGGACGGCCGCTTCGGGCTGGACACCGACGGTTCGGCCCTGTTCACGAATGCGGGTGCCATCCAGGCCTGGGGCTCGGGCGGCCTGGGCGGCCCGGGTGCAGGCGCCGGCGGCCAGGGCGGCGGTCCCAACCTCGTGCCCGCGGGCTCCGGCGCCGGCCTGCTCTCGGGCGTGGACGGCGGTCGCGCCTCCAGCATCCTGGCCCAGCAGACGCTGGGCGCGGGCCTCGCGGGCGTGAACAACCAGAGCGTGGGCGGTGCGGCCGGTGGCGGCGGCGCGGGCCACTCGATCGCGGGTGGCACGGGCACGCTGGCCGACGGTTCCAGCGCCGGCAACGGCGGCTCGGGCTTCGGCAACGCCGGGCTCGAGGTGCCGCTGGCGAGCTTCACGCCCGACCGCGGCTACCAGCCCAACGCAGGTGCCACGGCGGGCCCTGGCGGCGGCGGCGGTGCCGCGCGCAACCAGGGCGCGAGCACGCCGGACAACAATGACGACGGCGGTGCCGGCGGCGGTGGTGGCGGTGGTGCCCTGTGGGTGATCGCCCGCGGCCAGGTCACGGTCGGGGCCTCGGCCCAGATCCTGGCCAGTGGCGGCAAGGGTGGCAACACGTACGGCGCCGCGGCCCTGGCCATCAGCCCCGGCCCGGACAATGACCTGAACACGGCCGCCGACAACTTCGTCTTCGGCATCAAGACCGTGCCCACGCCCTCCCCGAGCGGTGCCGGTGGCCCCGGCGGCGGTGGCGCGGGCGGCTGCATCTGCCTGGTGGCCGAGCAGGGCGTGACGGTGCAGTCGGGCGCCGTGCTCAGCGCGAGCGGCGGCCTGGGCGGCACCAACGGCGTGGCCGGCATGGTGGGCGGCCAGGGCGGCGATGGCCGCATCCTCCTGATGGACATGGGCCTGGGCCCGACGGTCACCACCACGGGTGCGACGATCGCGCCTGCCGCCACCATCAGCACGTGGCTGCCGACGGTCGACCTGGCCAGCGTGGGCGTCTCCACGTGGGTGGACTTGTTCGTGCCCACGGTGGACTGGGCCCCGGTGGTGGGTGGCGTGCCGCAGACGCCCTTCGCGACCGACAACTTCAGCTTCCTGACGGGCGCGCCCAACAACCTGGTGCGCGGCACGGCGGCGGACTTCGACTCGCTGTTCGAGTACCAGGGTGCGGATGACATCTCGCCCGCCCCGGGCGGCGCCAACCCGCCCAGCACGGCCACGGGTGCCACGGCCTGGAGCAGCAACATCAACACGGCCGACGGCAAGCGCTTCTTCCGCTGGCGCTGCCGCTTCTTCGTGAAGCAGAACTACCCGGGCACGGGCCTGACCGCCCTGCCCATGCCCGCGGTGCTCGACATCACCATCCCGCTGGTGAAGTGATGGCCCGCCGGGCCCGGGCGCTGGCCCGGCCCGGCCGGCCCGCACCCGGGCATGCCTGCGCGCGCGTGGGGGGATGCTCCCGCCCGCCTCGGCGCCTCGGGGGCTGACCGTGACGCGACGCCGCCTGCCGCTGCTGTCCCGCATCCTGGGCTGGCTCGTGGCCCGGCTCTACCTGCGGCGGCCCGAGCTGGCCGGGCCCATCGCGATCCGCTACCGCTCGTGGCGCGCGCTGGTGGCCGGCGTGCGCAACGAGCTGGCCTACCGGCGCGGCCGGCCACCAG
>JBJTIJ010000455.1:0-3489 GCA_046094945.1 Planctomycetia bacterium
GCGCCGGCCTCGCCCGCGGGGTAGAGCATCACGCGCGGTTCCTGCACGGCCGCCTTCCAGCCCTGCGCCTCCAGCAGGTGCAGCAGGCTCGTGAGCGGCTGCTCGCCCTCCTCCACGTCCAGCCGCAGCGCCCGCAGGGCCTCGAGGTCGGCCGGCCGCCGCACCCGCACGTAGAGGCGCGTGGCCAAGGCCTCCAGCAGCGCCTCTCCCGAGAGGCGCACGCCCGGCGAGCGCCGGGGCGTCACCCGGAAGGTCTCCCACGGGGGCGCGTCGGCCTCCAGGAGCGGGCGCGGCTCGCCGGGCCGCACCACCCCGATGCGCGCCAGCACCTCCGGGGCGCGGGCCTCGACCACCTCGGGCGCCGCTGCCTCCAGCGGGCGCACCGCCACGGGGGTGGCCGCGGCGGGCCCGGCACCCAGATCGTCCAGCGCCGGCTCGGGCGCGCGCTCGCGCAGCACCCACCAGCCGCCCAGCCCCGCCCCCACCAGCGCCAGCAGCAGCAGGAGGACGCGCATGTCGGCAGTCTAGCGCGCAGCACGGGTCGATGCCGGACCGCGTGGCGCCCAGCGAGCAGGCCGTGCACGGGGCGCCGCAGCTCGCGGGCACGCCGCGACGGGCAAGGGCCGGCAGGGCTCCGCCCGCCGCCACGCCACGCACGCCCCCGCAGCACGCCCCGCCAAGGCAAGCGGGCCGACAAGCAAGGCGGACCGCCAAAGGAAGCGGGCCGCCCCGGAGGGCGGCCCGCGAGGGAGTCAGCCTGGGTGGCCGGGCCTAGCGGCCCGAGTGCAGGATGTTGTAGCGACGGCTGTTGCCCACCATCGCGCGCGTGCTGAAGGCGCTGGCCGAGTAGCGCACCTCGGTGATCGACTTGGTGTTCTCGTCGCTGGTGCCGAAGGCCACGTAGAGCTTCGTGCCCGTCGAGTCGATGGTCATCGCATCGCTCACGCGACCACCCGTCAGGGTGCTGGTCCACTCGGCCTTCCCGGCCAGCAAGGCACCCGTGTTGGCGTCGAAGGAGATGCCCTGCACCAGGCCCACGCCCTCGGTGCTGTAGGTGAAGTTCGACTGGCTGCCCGTGTTGTAGACGAACGCCAGCGCCGTGCCGTTGTCGTTGGTCTCCAGGTGGTGCATCGGGCGGCCCGTGGTGCTGTCCGTCTGGCTCAGGCTGGTCTGCGTCATGCGGTAGACCTGCCCGCCGACGTCGGCCGAGAAGCCCTCCACCTGGCCCGACTGGCCACCGTAGTCACCCCAGTACATCGGGTGCTCGGTGCCCGACGAGAAGGTGCTCGTGGTGCTCGTCGAGTTGGTCGGGCCGTTGCTCTGCCAGTGCGTGCTGTAGAACACGCGGCCCGAGTTCTTGGCCATCACCTGGCCGCCCATGCCGTCCTGGCCCGCCGGCGCGTAGTAGCGGTACTCCAGCGGGTAGTAGGTGGTGTAGTAGTAGCCACCGATCGCGCCGCGGCGCGCCGGCTGGCCCAGCACGCGGAAGCCCTGCCCGTCGGTCCAGCCGTTGAGGCTGGTGGCGGTGTTCAGGCTGCGGATGTTGACGCCCACCAGCGTGTTCTGCGCCTGGTCGGTGGCGCTCACCGCGCCCAGCGTCACCACGTAGAAGAAGTTGCGGTTGCGGCTGATGAAGCCGCCCATGGGCCGGATGCGGCCGGCGGCCCCGTTGTAGGCCGACCAGGTCGGGTTCACGACGGTGCTCGTGCTGTACGTGAACACGCCGTCCACGCCACCGCCGGCGGCCGTGGGCAGGATGGCGCGCAGCGTGCTCGTGCCGAAGTTCCACGAGTAGAAGGTGCCGGTCCAGTTCCTGGAGCTCTGGTAGGCGGTGCTGATGCTGTTGTTCTGGGCACCCCAGCCACCCCAGAAGATCAGGCCGGCGCTGTCGGCCGTGAACACCAGCGCGCCGAAGCGCCAGATGTGCGTGCCGCCGAACAGCTGCGTGCCGCCCGACTCGGTGCCCGTCACCTGCACCGTGGTCACCGTGCTCCACCCGTTCGTCGTGGTGAAGGCCACGATGTCCTCGCGGAAGTTGTACCAGTTGGCCGTGCTGGTGGGCGAGATGGAGGACGTCGAGCGGTTCACCACCACGGCCACCGTGGTGGCGTCGTCGCTGATCTCGAAGCCCGTCGTGGGGCCGGTGTACGTGCCCCAGCCGCGCCACGAGCCCGGGCCGCGCGCCAGGCTGTAGCCGCGCGAGCCGCCCTGCGGCGAGTGGCGCCGCGTGGTGGAGAGCTGCTTGAGGCCGTTGGTGGCGTGGTGCGTCCACACCATGTGGTTCATGTTGTCCACGTACGAGCAGGTCGGGCAGTTGGAGGCCGAGGGCTCACGACCGGCCAGGATCGCCACCGTCGTGCCGTTCTTGCTCACGCGGAAGGGCATGGGCGCCAGCGAGGTCTCGTAGAGGTTCGAGCCGTCGTAGGTGTACATGTCGTCGTTGGGCACCTGCTGCACCACGAAGGTGATCGTGCCCGTGGCGAAGCTGGGGCTGGAGGAGAGGTACGACGCGTTGGCCAGCTTGTGGAAGGGCGTCTGCATCATGCCGCCGATGCCCGAGGCACCGTCGTTCACCCAGCCCGTGGACGAGAACGCGTTGGGAGCCAGCAGGCTGCCGCCCGCGGCACCGCCCGTGATGCTGTAGGTGTAGATGGCGTGCTGCGACCAGGCGGCGTAGTCGCCGCTGTTGTTGCCCATGTAGTTGCCGCACAGGTAGTAGAGGTTCGTGTTGGTCAGCGCCAGGCTGCTGCCGTACTGGAAGTTGCCGTAGCCGCTCGTGGTGCTGCCGCCGGACAGCGAGCCCGTCGTGATCAGCTTGTACACGCGCGTGTTGCCGTCGAACACCGGCTCGCCCGTGAGCGAGAACAGGACGATGCGCGTGGTGCTGATCGCCTCGTTCATGTTGACCGTCGTCTTCACCTTCATCGCGCCGAAGCGCCCGTCGGGGCTGATCGTGAGCTGGCACATGCGCGAGAGGCTCGCGCCGGTGCCCTTGGCCTCTGCCACGCCGTCGCCCAGCGAGACGTAGCCCGTGCTCTTGTCGATCACCACGGGCAGGTAGATCTTGCTGTCCTCGCGCACGATGAAGACACCGATCTGCGAGGCGCCCTCGAAGGCGTAGAGCTTGCCGCCCGAGGCGTACACGCCCGTCGCGCGGTTGGTGGTCACGCCCGTCGCGTCGGGCAGGCGCACCGCCGAGGCACTCGGGTTCCACGGGATCGGGTTGGTGCCCGACTGCCAGGACGAGTTGCTGTAGGTGTACGACTTGTTCATGTCCGAGTGCTGGCCCGGGCGCGCGCCCGAGGGGTTGAGGCCATGCATGTCGTCCCACCACCCGGTGGGGTTGACCGACACGCGCAGCAGGTCCACCGAGGTCAGGATGGTGGCCAGGCTCGTGGCCGAGGTGAGGCCCGCGGGGATGCCGGCGGTGCCGCCGGTGGCCCCGGTGGGCACCACGAGGTCGTCCACGTTCGTCAGGTTGCGGTAGAC
>JBJTIJ010000456.1:0-5612 GCA_046094945.1 Planctomycetia bacterium
TGCCAAGCCTGCAGGGCCGGCCCGGGAGCGGTCGGGGGCACGGGCGCCGGCTTGGCCGACGGCAGCGCCTTCGCCGCAGGTGCGGCAGGCTTCGCGGGGACAGCAGGCTTCGCCGGCGGAGCCTGCTGCGCAGGCGCAGCGGGCCGGGCCGGCCCTGCAGGCTTGGCAGGTGCTGCAGGCTTGGCGGGTGCGGCCTGCTGCGCAGGTGCGGGCGGCGTGCGCGGCGCGAAGCGCCCGCCGGGCGCACGCGGCGCCTCGTCAGGCTTGGCCGGCGCCTTGGCCGCAGGCGGCGCCTTGCCCGCAGGCGCGGCCGCCGCCGGCCTCGCCGCTGCTGCGGGCGTGGCCGCCGGCTGGGCCTTGCTCGCCGGCGTGGCCTTGCTCGCCGGCGCGGCCGGGGCCTGTGCGGAGCGGCCGGCCACCGGGTCCCAGGCCTCGACCTCCTCGGCCAGTGCCTTGTAGTCGGCCGCGCCGGGCGACTCGGGCTGGTAGTCGAAGATGTGCATGCCGTGGCTGGGCGCCTCGGCCAGGCGCACGTTCTTGCGCACGCGCGTGGCGAACACGCGCTGGCCGTAGGTGACGCGCACGTCCTCGATCACCTCGCGCGCCAGGTTGGTGACCGGGTCCACCAGCGTGGCCACGATGCCCGAGATGACCAGCCCGGGGTTGACGGCGTCGCGCACCATGTCCACCGTGCGCGTGACCTGCCCCAGGCCCTTGAGCGAGAGGTACTCGGTCTGCAGCGTGATGAACACCTCGCGCGCCGCCACCATGGCGTTGAGCGAGAGCAGGCCCAGGCTGGGCGGGCAGTCCACCAGCACCCAGTCGTAGGCCCCGGCAGGCAGCGCGGCCAGCGCCTGCTTGAGGCGCGCCTCGCGGCCCGGCGCCTCGGCCAGCTCGATCTCCACGCCGGCCAGGTCGGGCGTGCTGGGCAGCACCCACAGGCCCTTGGTGCTCGTGGCCAGCACGGCCGCGGCCAGCGGCACGTCGCCCATCAGCACGCCGTAGGAACTGGGCCGCTCGTCGTTCTCGGGCTCGTCGGCGGCCAGGCCCAGGTGGTCGGTGAGGTTGCCCTGCGGGTCGAGGTCCACCAGCAGCACCTTGCGGCCGCGCAAGGCCAGCGCGGCGCCGAGGTTGACGGCGGTGGTCGTCTTGCCGACGCCGCCCTTCTGGTTGATGACTGCGACGATGCGCACCGGGGGAGGGTACAGCCAGCCCGGGACTGCGGGGCCCGCGCCGCCGGCTCCGTGCGGCCGGGCCACAGGCCGCGTGCGGCTGGGCTACAGGCCGCGTGCGGCTGGGCCACGGCCGGCTGCGGCGGGGACGCAGTCCACGCCGTGCTGCTCAGGCCTCCTCGGGCAGGATCCCCGGTCCGAGGTCGCCGTCCTCGTCCTCGCCCAGCAGGCTGGGGCCGCCCGGGGAGGCTGGCGCGCCGGGTGCTTCCACCAGCGCCGTGCCGCAGCCCGGCGCCGTGGCCCCGTCCATGAGCAGGCCCAGCAGCACGGTGGCGAAGGCGCCCGGCGGCAGCACGAAGCGCACCACGATGCTGCCCGTGCCCTCCACCTCCAGCGAGGCCTCGCGCACGGGCACCCGCAGCGGGCGGCGGCTGCCGCGCATGCGCGCCAGGCCCTGCCGGAAGGCCTCCGGGTCCACGCCCTCGGCAGCCAGCACCTCGCGCTCGAGCGCGCCCGGGGCGCCCGAGCACAGGCGCAGGTCGTAGCCCGGCAGCGGGCCGGTGGGGGAGGCCCGCAGCGCGGCGGCCCGCTCGCGGTCGCGCCGGTCGCCCGTGGCGGGCAGGCAGCGCCGCTGCCCGTGAGCCAGGCGAGGTCGCCCTCCAGCAACTCGTCCCACGTGCCCTGCGCCAGGCGCTGCGCGAGCACACGGTTGAACACCCACGACTGCCAGGCGCTCACCCACAGGCGCAGCGCCTGCGGCGCCACGGCCCCCGCCGCCGCCTCGGCGCTGCCCGTGCGCAGCCAGGCCGAGAGGGCGCGCTTCTCGTTGCGGCGCTTGCGCGGCCAGGCCTCGAGCGCCTCCTCGGGCTCGCCGCGCTCCCAGGCGGCGCGCGCGGCCTGCGCGCGCGGGTCGTGCTCCATGGCGCTGGGCTGGCCCAGCAGGGCGTCGAGGAAGCCCGCCCAGTCGCCCGCCACCAGCGCGCGGCCCAGCACGTGGCTGTCGCCCTTGCTGCCGAAGCGCTGGCCGCCGTAGGGGTTGGGCATGCCGTGCGCCGCCACGTGCTCGAGCACCGCGCGCGCCGCCGGCACCTGCGCAAGGTCGGCGCCGCGGATGCGCAGCGTGAAGCGGTTGCCCTTGAGGTGCCCGATCTTCAGGCCATGCGGGTGGCGCTCGGCCGACAGCACGCGGAACGAGCCGCTCGCCAGGCCCTCCACCGCCTCCGGCTCCACCCCCGGCAGCGACACCCACTGGCGCGTCACGGCGCGCGCGTCCTTGAGCCCGGCGTAGCCGATGCTGCGCTCGCTCAGCCGCAGCTCCTTGGACAGGAACAGCAGCAGGTCGAAGGTGGTGATGCCGCGCTTCTCGACCTGCGCCAGCACGTGCTCGCCGGTGCCGGTGGGGGCGAGCAGCGGCAGCTCCGCGACGAGGAAGTCCTCCGGCTCGCTGCGGATGGCCCCCCCGAGGCGGGCCGCCGGGGGCGGCTGGCTCACTTCAGGATCTCGAAGCTCTGCAGCAGGGCCGCCACGGGCGCGGCGAACTTCACGTGGCCGTCGCGCGCGAAGCTGATGTTGATCATGTAGGTGAAGCGCGCCGTGCGCCAGCCGTAGCGCACGGTCACCTCGTCGCCCACGCGCGGGCGCGAGCCCTTGAGCACGCCGCGCCAGGCCTCGCTGGGCTTCTCCTTGCCCAGCATGCCCTTGACGCTCTCGGCCACGCGCTTCTTCTCGAGGTCGCTGGAGCTGGGCTCGAGGTCGCGCTTCTTGGGCGTCTCGGCCACCATGACCGGCTTCTCCCACAGCGGCAGCGCCAGGAAGCTCTGGTTGGGCCGGTTGCTGGGCCAGTCGAAGGTCTGGATGGCGCCCTCGGGGTGGTTGGCCAGGAAGTAGCCCCACCACGAGGTGGTGACCCACTTGCGGATGTCCTGGTCGGGCACCTTCTGGCCGTTGGTCACCAGCCCGTTGGGGTAGACGCTCACCATCACGCTCACGGAGCCGGCGCGGTCGTTGGCCTCCAGGATGCTGGCGGCGTACTGGTAGGTCTCCTTGTCGATCTCCTTGGTCTCGAGCAGGCGCGGCTTCTTGAAGCGCCAGCCCTGCGCCTCGTCCTGCACCACCTTCTCCTCGCCGGCGTCGCCCGGGAGCTTCTCCTCCTCGGGCTCGGCGCTGGGCGGCAGCTCGGGCCGCGGGCCCTTGACCTTCTCGGCCGTGGCATCGATGAGCATGAAGTTGATCTCGATGCTGTCGATGTCGCTCTTGAGGCTCTCGTCGTCGTGCTGCGTGGTCCAGGCCACCAGCCGCAGGCGGTAGAGGCGCTTGTTGAGCACCAGCATCACGAGCATGGCCTGGCTGGGGCCGGCCTCGGCCTGCAGGTTCAGGCCCGTGCCCTTGGCCGTGAGCCGCACGCCCTGCACCTCGCCGCCCGTCTCGCCCTTGACGGTGGTCTCGTCCACCTCGGGCGTGGGCCAGTCGGCCTGCGCGCCGAACATGCGCAGGAACCACTCGCGCTGGGCGGGGTCCTGCGCGAGGTCGGCGGCCGTCTTGCCCTCCGGGGCGGGCTGCACCGACATGTGCACCTGCGCGCCCTGGCCGCGCGCGGGCTTGCCGTCGTAGGTCTTGTCCAGCAGGCGCTTGGCGCCGTCGACGATGCCGTCCTTCTCCCACGAGGGCTTGAGCGACTCGCGCGTCCATCCGGCGGGCAGCTCGATGGAGTAGTTGTGCTCCTTGCTGCTGAGGGTCTCGGCGCCCGCGCGTGCGGCGCCGGCGGCCAGCACCAGCGGCAGCAGCAGCAGGGCGAGCAGGGGGATGCGCAGCATGGGTGCCTCCGGGCGGCGTGGCCGCCGCGCTGACTAGTTGATCTTGATGCCCTTGCGCATGGCCTTCCACGCGCCGTCCATCACCTTCTCGGCGTCCTTGCCGCCGAACTGCGCGCGCAGGAACAGCACGCTGCCCTTGGCCTTCACCACCCAGCCCTGCTCCACCAGCGGCTCGCCGCCGGGCGTGCTGCCCGTGAAGCGGTAGGCGAGGCCCTTGGCGCCGGCGAAGGCGCCGTCCTGCCAGGCCTCCTTGCCCTTGGTGACGGTGAGCGCGTCGCCGCCGGCAGCCCCCTTCCACTCGCCCTCGCGCTCCGTGACCCACTCCTCCAGCTTGCGGGCGCTCACCTGCCGGTCCGTGAGGCTCCAGCCGCGGATGTCGAAGAACACGTAGGCGAGGCCGTCCTCGCTGCGCGCCTCCCAGGCCAGGCGCTGGGCGGCGTCGCCCGACTCCCACGGCACGCTGAGCACGCCCTTGGGCTTCTTGGCCGTGCCGCCGGCGAAGGCCTGCTCGACCTCCTTGTCGGCGCTGTGCCCGCGGCCGCCGGGCATGGCCCCGATGCCGGCCACGGACACCGGGCCCGCGACCGGCTCGACGGTGTTGGGGAACTCGACGCCCTCGAAGAGGCCGCCGACGTGCTTGCCCCAGGTGCTGAGCACGTCCTTGCCGCCCTCCACCACCACGTGCCACTCGTAGGTGCGGTCGCGCAGCATCACGGTGACGAAGATGAAGCAGGCCACCGTCTTGCCCTGGCCGCCCACCAGCATGAAGGAGGCGCCCTGCAGGTTGCCCACCTTGCGGTCGGGGTCGATCTTCGTCTTGCTCACGTCCACGGGCGTCTTGCCGAACACCTGCTTGATGAAGTGCTCGTGCACGCCGCTGTTGTTGACGATGCCCGAGGGCGTGGCGCCCGGCGTGCGCGGGCCCACGATGAGCACCACCTGCGAGGTGGTCACCTTGGGCTCGTCGGCCGACTCGGCCTTGCGCTCCATGCCGGCCCTGGCCTGCAGCAGCATCTGGCCCACCTTCTTCTCGTCGTCGGTGGCCTTGGTCCAGCGGTAGGGCGTGCCCTCGGGCAGCGTCCAGCGCAGGTTGTGGGAGGGGAACACCACCGTGCGGCCCTCGCGCTTGGGGCCCAGCGGCGGGAAGGCCTCGCCCTGCAGGTCGGCGCCGCCCTCCTCCACGGGAGCCTGGCCCGCGGCGGGGGCCTCCTCGGGCCCGGCGCCGGCCAGCAGGCGGTAGCCGCGGCGCAGGGCGTCGATCTCGCCGCCCAGGTCCTTCTCGGCGCCGTGGAACACGTCCACCAGCAGCGCATGCAGCGTGCCGCCCTGCAGGATGATCCAGGCGCGCATGGTGTAGGGCGCGCCGCCCTGCTCGCCGCTCACCAGCACGGCAGCGCCGGCCAGGCCCGAGAGCCGGCCGTCCATCACCTGCGCCTGCGCCTGCTTGGAGAGGCCCTTGGCCGTGCTGTCGCGGATCTCCTCGGCCAGGTCCTTGGCGGTGAGGCCCTCGGCCGGCGTCACGCGCGCCCAGGCGCGCACGCCGCCGGCATGCTGGGCGCCCAGCCCGGATCCGTTCACCTTCTGGCCGGCGCCCCGCGCCAAGAAGGGCCCCAGCTCGGAGGGGAGG
>JBJTIJ010000457.1:0-6202 GCA_046094945.1 Planctomycetia bacterium
TTCAGCGTGCACGGCACCTCGGGCCGCGAGGCCAGCACCGACGAGGCCGCCTACCAGCTGTGGAGCGCGCTCAAGGACGCGCTGCTGCCCTCGGCCGTGCCGCTGGCGGCGCTGGTGCTCGTGGCGGGCTGCTTCTCGCGCTGCAGGTGGTCGAAGAAGGCCTCCGGCTGCGTGGTGAGCAGGTCCACGCCGGCGGCCTCGGTGCTCACGCGCACCACGCCGGGGGCCTCGAGCAGGCGCTGGGCCAGCAGGCGCGGCTCGGGCGTGAGCAGGCGCACCTGCAGCGGGTGCTGCGGCAGCTCGCGGCGGATCTCGGCGCGCGTGCCCTCGGCCAGCACGCGGCCCTGGTAGAGGAACACGCTGCGCCGGGCCAGGTGCTCGACCTCGTGCAGCACGTGGCTGGAGACGAGCACGCAGCGGCCCTCGTCGCCCAGCGCCTGGATCACGGCGCTGAGGTCGCGCCGGGCGCTGGGGTCCAGGCCGTTGAGCGGCTCGTCGAGGATCACGATGTCGGGGTCGTGGGCCAGCGCCTGCGCCAGCTTGAAGCGCTGGCGCATGCCCTTGCTGAAGGTGCCCACGCTGCGGCCCAGCACGCTGGCGAGGCCCACGCGGCCCAGCGTGGCCTCGGCCAGCTGGCGGGCCTCGCGGCGCCCGTAGCCGTGCAGGCGCGTGAGGTAGGCCAGCACCTCCAGGCAGGCGATGCCCGGGTAGGCCGCATCCTGCTCCGGGCACAGGCCCACGCGGCGCATCACGCCCGGGTTGTCGAAGGGCTCCTCGCCGGCCACCAGCACGCGGCCCAGGCTGGGGCGCAGCATGCCGCACACCAGCTTGAGGAAGGTGCTCTTGCCGGCGCCGTTGGGGCCCAGCAGGCCGGTGACGCCCGGCCCCACGTCGACGCTGACCTCGTTGAGGCCCAGCACCTCGCCGTACCACTTCGAGAGGCGCTCGGCCTGGATGCGGGCGGGGGCGGCGCTCACTCGCTCACCTCCACGCTGCGCGCCCGCCACCAGGTGCGCACGAAGCCCAGCAGCAGCAGGCCCACGGCCAGCCACGCGGCGGCGCCCGTGTCGGGCACGCGGGCCAGCAGCCACTCCTGCCGGCTGAAGCCCTCGCGCGCACGCCAGTGCGCCTCCAGCACGGGCGCCAGCGCGTTCGTGCTCAGGCTGGCCAGCCGGAAGGCCTCGCCCTGCAGGCCGCTGACGTGCAGCCCGATGCCGCGCACCACCAGCCCGCCGAAGAGCACGGCGGCCGCCAGGCCCGAGGCCACGGCCCGGCGCGGGGTGCCCGAGGAGATCAGCAGCACCAGGCCCGTGTAGGCGCCGGCGGCCAGGAGCGAGAAGGACGCCACCACGCCCGGCACGTCCGAGGCCACCGCCCAGAAGGCCTGCGTCTGGCCGGGGGCCTGCCAGGCGCCCACCAGCAGCCACATGGCCAGCCCGGGCAGGGCCGCGCGCGTGAGGATGAACCAGGGCATGACCAGCGCCTTGCCCAGCGCGTAGTCCAGCGGGCGCACGGGCCGCACCATGACCAGGCTCAGCGTGCGCGCGCGCAGGTCGTCGGCCACCAGGCCCGCGCCCGTCAGGATGCTCAGCAGCACGATGACCACCGAGGCGGCCGTGTAGTAGACGCGCAGCGCCGTGAGCAGCGCCAGGCGGTGGTCCTGCAGCAGGCGCGCGGGGTCGTCGCCCCGCATGCCGCGCGCGAAGATGCGCTCGCCCAGGCCCACCTGCACGTAGAGCAGCACGCCCACGGCGCAGGCCAGCACCAGCAGCAGCGTGTCCATCACGCGCATCGAGCGCGTGCGGGCCAGCGAGGCCGCGTTGGCGCGGAACACCACCCACCAGGCCGGGGGCCCGCCCAGCGGGCCGGCGTAGGCGCGGTAGCCGCGTGCGTAGACGGTCATGCGCCCACCTTGCTGCCGGCCAGCAGGCGGTGGAAGACGCTCTCGAGGTCTTCCACCACCGGCTCCACGCGGCGCACGCGCGCGCCGCCGGCGGCGGCCGCCGCCAGCAGCAGCGCCACGGCCTGCGGCGCGTGCGCGGGCTCGATGCGCGCGGTGAAGCTGCGCCGCGGGCCCTCGTCCTCCCCGCCCCGGGCCTCGAGCGCGAAGCCGCGCTGCTGGGCTTCTGCGGCGAAGGCCGGCCCCGGGCCCTCCACCTCCAGCAGGAAGGTGCCCGGCAGGGGCGCGAGGTCCTTGATGGGGAAGAGGCCGCGCACCTCGCCCTGGTGCATCACCACCACCTGGTCGGCGCTGCGCTGCACCTCCGGCAGCACGTGCGAGGACCACACCACGTGCTTGCCGTGCTGGCGCGCCAGGCCGTCGATCAGGGCCAGCATCTCGTCGCGCCCGGCCGGGTCCAGGCCCGAGGTGGGCTCGTCGAGGAACACCAGCGCAGGGTCGTGCACCAGCGCCTGCGCCAGCTTGAAGCGCTGGCGCATGCCGGTGGAGTACTCGACGACGGGCCGGTAGACGGCCTCGCCCAGCCCCACGTGGTGCAGCACGTCGTGCGCGCGGCGCAGGGCCTCGTTGCGCGGCAGGCCCGAGAGGCGGCCCAGGTAGGCCACCGCCTGCACGCCGTTCATGGCCGGCACCCACGCGTCGTGCTCGGGCATGAAGCCCATGCGCCGGCGGGCCTCGCGCGGCTGCGTGCGCGCGTCCACGCCCAGCACGCGCACCTCGCCCTCGAAGCCGCGCAGCAGGCCCAGCACGCACTGCAGCAGCGTGCTCTTGCCCGCGCCGTTGGGGCCCAGCAGGCCCGTGACGCCCTCGGGCACCTCCACGCTCACGTTGCGCAGCGCCGGCGGGCGGCGCCCGTAGGCCTTCGTGAGGCCGCGGATGGAGACGATGTTCACGCGCCGCCCTTGCGCGGGCGGCGCGCGGGCGCCGCCGTGCGCCGCCTGCGCGGCGCCGGCGCGCCGGACGCAGGTGCAGGTGCAGGTGCGGGGGCAGGCGCAGGTGCGGAGGCAGGTGCAGAGGCAGGTGCAGGCGCTGCCGCGGCCGGCGGCGCGGGCGCGGCCGCCGGCGCCGTCACCCCCGGCGGAAGCGGCAGCCCGGCGGGCAGCTCGCCGTTGGGCTCGAAGCGCTCGCGGTAGGCGGCCAGCACCGTGGCGGCCGTCTCCTCGATGGCCTTGCGCGTGATGTCGATCACGGTCCACTGCGGGTTCGTGGCGTACAGGCGCCGGGCGTAGTCGATCTCGCGGCGGATGTGCGCCAGCTCGCCGTAGTCGCTCTCGGGCGGCATGCCCAGCGCCTCCATGCGCGTCTGGCGGATGCGCATCAGGTGCAGCGGGTCGATCAGCAGGCCGAAGACGCGCCGCGGGTCCACCTCGGCCAGCTCGCGCGGCGGCGGGACGTCGAGCACGATGGGCACGTTGGCGACCTTGTAGCCGCGCTGCGCCACGTAGTGCGAGAGCGGCGTCTTGCCCGAGCGGCTGATGCCCAGGAAGATGATGTCGGCGCGGCGCAGGTTGCGTGGGTCCTTGCCGTCGTCCTGGCGCACCGTGAACTCGACGGCGTCGATGCGCTTGAAGTACTCGGCGTTGGTGGTGTAGCCCAGGCCCGGCACGGCCAGCGGCGTGCGGCCCAGGTGCTGGGCCAGGCGCGTCACCAGCGGGCCCAGCAGGTCCAGCGAGGGCACGTCGAGGTCCTCGGCGATCTCGATCATCGCGCCGCGCAGCTCGGGCTGCACCAGCGTGAAGACCACCAGCGCGCCCTGCAGCTGGGCCGCCGCCATCACGGTCTCGATGCTGCGCCGGTCGCGCACGTGCGGGAAGAGGCGCACGCGCGCCCGGCCGCCGTCGCCGAACTGCGCCAGGGCCGCCTTGGCGGCGGCCTCGGCCGTGGTGCCGGTGGCGTCGCTGACCGCGAAGACCAGCGGGGCGGAGGCGTCGCTCATGGCCGTGCACCGCCGGGCGCACTGCCCTGCAGGCCCGCGGCCGTGCCCTGCGGGTCGCCGGGGCTGCCCACCCAGTGCGTGCCGTCCTCGAAGTGCTCGCGCTTCCAGATGGGCACGTCCTGCTTGAGGCGGCGGATGTAGTCGGCCACGGCGGCCAGCGCGGCCTCGCGGTGGGGGGCGCCGACGGCCAGCACCATGGCCGTCTCGCCGGCCGGCACGTGGCCCAGCCGGTGCGCGCAGGCCACGGCGCCCACGCCGTGGCGCGCGCGCACCTCGGCGCCCAGGGCCTCGAGGCCGGCCCGCGCCATGGGCTCGTAGGCCTCGTACCACAGCCCGGTCACGCGCCGTCCGCCCGTGGAGGCGCGCGCGTCGCCGTGGAACACCACCACCGCGCCGTGCTCGGGGCGCGCGACGGCGCGGCGCAGCGCCTCGGCATCCAGCGGGCCGTGCTGGAGCAGGAACACGCTAGCCCCCGCTCACGGGCGGCAGCAGGGCCACCTCGTCGCCGTCGGCGAGGCACTGCTCGGGCCCGGCGAAGCGTGCGCCCACGGCCAGCCGCTGGCTGGCGCGCTGGGCCGCCACCGGCGGGCGGCGCGCCTCCAGCAGCGCCAGCAGCTCGCCCACGCGCGTGCCGGCAGGCACCTCGAGTGCCTCCTCGGCGAGGCCCGTGGCCTCGCGCAGCGCAGCGAAGTAGCGGACCTGCACGCGCATGGGCCGGAGTGTACGGCAGGCGGCGGGTGGTGGCCCGCGGCTGGCGGGCCCGGCGGCTACTTGGAGAGCGTGGCCAGCCAGGCGAGGGCGCGCGGCTCCTTGCCGCCCTTGGACTTGTACTCCTGCAGGTGCAGGCGCGCCTGCTCGAGGTTGCCCAGCCGGTCGCCGTAGAGCACCGCGAGGTAGAAGTGCGGGTCGGGGTCGGCCGGGGCCAGCCGCGCGGCCTCGCGGAAGGCCTCCACGGCCTGCGCCCAGCGCTTCTTCTGCATCAGGGCGAAGCCCAGCCGCAGCGGGATGCCGGCCTCGGCGGGGTGCGCCTTGGCCGCCTCGCGCAGCACCTCGATGGCCGCGTCCACCTGCTCGCGCTCCAGCAGCGCGGCCACCAGTGCGAGCGCGTAGCGAGGCTGTGCCGGGTCCAGCGCCATGGCCTTGCGGTAGGCGGCCACGGCCGTGTCGGGCTGCTGCGTGCGCTGGGCGACGACGCCCTGCAGGAAGGCCACCTGCGCGTCCTTGGGCGAGAGGCGCGCTGCCTGCACGAGCAGCTTGCGGGCCGCGTCCCACTCCTCGCGCTGCACCGCCAGCGCCGCCGCCTGCAGCACGGCCTGCGCGCTGGGCGCCTCCAGCTGCCCGGCGGAGGCCATGGCCTTGGCGGCGAGGTCCCACTGCTCGACCTCGGTGAGCGCAGCGGCCAGCACGCGCAGCAGGGCCGGGTCGCGCTGCGCACGGTGCAGCGCCTCCTCGTAGGCGGTCACGGCGCCGGGCTGGTCGCCGGCCAGCGCCTTGACCAGCCCCAGGTGCAGCCAGCTGTCGGCGGCCTCGGGCTGATTGGCGATGCCTTCCTCGACCAGCTTGCGCGCCTCGCGCGACTTGCCGGGCGTGCGGGCCAGTGCGAGGGCCAGCGCGTTGCGCGTGGGGCCGTGCTCGGGCGCGAGCGTGCGCGCAGCGCGGTAGGCCTCGACGGCCGGCGCCAGCAGGCCGGCCTGCTCGCGCAGCCAGCCGATGCGCAGCCAGGCGGCGGCCGTGGGCGCCAGCGCCACGCGCTGCTCGAGGGCCAGCAGGGCCAGCTCGCGCTGGCCGCGCGCCTCCTCGAAGCGCGCCAGCGCGTCGTAGGCCTCGGGCAGGCCATGGCTGGAGCCCTCGGGCTGGCCCAGGCGAGCGCGCACGGCGGCCCACATGCGCGCGCAGCCGCGCTCGCCACCCTCCAGCCAGCCGGCCAGGAAGGAGGCCACCAGGTCGCCGGGCGCCGCCCCGAGGCGCTCCTCGACGCCCTTGCGGGCGCGCTCGGCGTGGCCCGCGGCCGTCCAGGCCTCCACCATCGGCAGGCCGCGCGTGAGCAGGTCGGGCCGCTCGCGCCAGCGCGCCTCGAGGGCCTCGGCCTGCGCCGTGCCCTCGCCGTCGGCGCGCGCGGCCCCCGCGGGCGCGAGGCAGGCGCACAGCACCAGCAGCAGGCTTGCGAGGATGCGCGGCATGCGGGCTCCCAGACGTACCACGGCCGCGCGCGGGGCTGCCGCGCGCGGCCGTGAGGAGAAGACGCTAGCGTGCCTCGATCACTTGCCCTGCGGCGCGGGCTCGCTGGGAGCCGGCTCGCTGGGGGC
>JBJTIJ010000458.1:0-3365 GCA_046094945.1 Planctomycetia bacterium
CCCCTGACGTCGATTCGAGGCCGGGCGCTCGCGCCCTGCCACCCATCCCCGCCCAGGACCGTAGCGCCGAACCGGGCTTGCCCCGGCCGGCCCCGGAGCCCGACCCGCATGGCCAGCCTGCCCAACGCCCTGCCCAAGACCGCCCGTGGCCCGCTGCCCTTCGAGCAGCCGATCATGGAGCTCGAGCAGAAGATCGCCGAGCTGAGGGCGCTGTCGGACGTGCCGCTCAACGGCGAGCTCAAGCCGCTCGAGCGCAAGCGCGACGGCATGGTGGCCGAGATCTACGGCAAGCTCACGCCCTGGCAGAAGGTGCAGGTCGCGCGCCATCCCGACCGCCCGCAGTTCATGGACTACGTGCGGGGCATGTGCGACGAGTGGGTCGAGCTGCACGGCGACCGCCTCTTCGGCGAGGACAAGGCCATCTCGACGGGCTTTGCCCGCATCGGCACCACGCGCTTCCTGCTCGTGGGCAGCCGCAAGGGCAAGGAGGCGCGCGAGAAGGTCGCCTGCAACTTTGGCTGCGCCGGCCCCGAGGGCTACCGCAAGGCGCTCGCGAAGATGAAGCTGGCCGAGCGCTTCGGCCTGCCCATCGTGACCCTCATCAACACGCCCGGTGCCTACCCCGGCATCGGGGCCGAGGAGCGCGGGCAGGCCTGGGCCATCGCCGAGAACATCCTGGAGATGGGCCGCCTCAAGGTGCCCACGCTGTGCATCGTGGTGGGCGAGGGCGGCAGCGGCGGGGCGCTGGGCATCGGCGTGGGCGACCGCGTGCTGATGCTCGAGTACGCCTACTACTCGGTGATCTCGCCCGAGGGCTGCGCCTCGATCCTGTGGCACGACCCGTCGCGCGCGCCGGACGCGGCCAAGGTGCTGCGCCTGACCAGCGAGGACCTGCTCAAGCTGCGCGTGGTGGACGGCGTGGTGCCCGAGCCGCTCGGCGGTGCCCATCGCGACCCGGGCGCCATGGTGGCCACGCTCAAGGCCACGGTGGTGGACACGCTGGCCCAGCTGTGCCAGCAGCCCGAGGCCGAGCGGCTGGAGGCGCGCTACCGCCGCCTGCGCTCGCTGGGCAACGGGGCGCCCTTCCTCGACCCGCTCTAGCCCGCGGGCTGGCCGCGGGACCCTAGCCTGCGTGGGCCCGTGTGCTTGCAGAAAGCAAGTTGTCAGCCGAGCCGGCCGTCCTGCCCAACGCGGCGTGCGGCCGCGCCGTAGGCAGGATGTCGGTGGGCCGCGCTGGGGCGCGCCCGCTGCCCCGGAGGCCCACGCCATGACCCGCTGCATCCCGATGGCTCGCCTGCTGGCCCTTGCGGGCCTCTGCGGCGGCCTGCTGGCGCAGACTGCGCGTGCCGAGGAGCCGCCGGAGCCCACGCCGGTGCCGGCGCCGGCGCCGGCGGAGCCCGCGCCGCCCGCGCCCGAGCAGGTGCTGGCCTGGGTGGCGCAGCTGGGCAGCGACGACTTCCGCGCGCGCGAGGAGGCCAGCGAGCGGCTGGCCGGGGCCGGCGAGGCCGCGCGCGAGGCGCTGGAGTCGGCCGTGGCCACCAGCGACAGCCTCGAGGTGCGCTGGCGCGCCCAGCAGCTGCTGCTGCGGCTGGACGGGCGCCACGAGCGGCGCCTGGGCGCCCGCGAGCCCGGCCGTGGCGGCAACGGCCCGCCCGGCCCCGGGCCGCGCCTGCCCGGGCCCGGCACGCCGCAGGAGCTGCGCGAGATGGTCGAGCGCATGCTCGAGGGCTTGGGCCAGGGCTTCGGCCCGGGCGGCGGCTGGCCCGGCATCGACGTGGCCCCCCTCGAGGGCATGGACCTGCTGGGCGGCACCTTCCGCTCGGGCGCGCTCACGCTGCGGCAGGGCTGGCCGGGCGGCCGCGTGCGGCTGGAGGTGCGCGGCAGCGACGCGCAGGGCCAGCCGCAGCGCACCACCTACGACGGAGCCAGCCTCGAGGCGCTGCTGGCCGCGCATCCCGAGCTGGCCCAGCATCCCGACCTGCCGGGCCTCAAGAAGGACATGGAAGAGCGCCAGCGCATGCGCGGCCTGCCGCCCGGCACGCGCATGCCGATGTTCTCGTTCCGCACCAGCGAGGGCCTGGAGGTGATGCAGGACGCCGCGGGCGCCACGGTGCGCGTGCACGAGCGCGCGCAGGACGGCAGCGTGGTGACCAAGGAGTACCGGGGCGCCACGCTGGAGGACATCCGCCGCGAGCACCCCGAGCTGGCCGACCGGCTCGGTGGCCTGACGCTGCGCGTGGCCCCGCCGCGCGTGTTCCGCGGCCCGCGCGAGGAGCCCATGCCCCCGCTGCCGCCCGAGGAGGCGCCGGCGCCCGGCGCCGCGGGCGCGCCCGAGGCGCGCTTCGGCGTGGCGCTGGAGCCGGTGGAGGGCCTGCTGGCCCGCCACCTCAAGCTGGAGGGCCGCGCCGCGCTGCTGGTGCGCGAGGTGGTGCCCGGATCGCAGGCCGAGGCGCTGGGCGTGCAGCCGCTGGACATCGTGCTGGCCATCGACGGCAAGGACGTCGCCGGCATGGACGACGCCGTGGAGCGGCTGCGCGCGGCCGCCCGCGCCAGCGCGGCGCTGCGGCTGGACCTGCTGCGCGCCGGCGCGCCGCTCACGCTCAC
This sequence comes from Planctomycetia bacterium, assembly GCA_046094945.1. Lineage (GTDB taxonomy): Bacteria > Planctomycetota > PLA2 > PLA2 > JAEUHO01 > CAXQZU01. The sequence goes on from JBJTIJ010000458.1 coordinate 2,605, forward strand.
GCGCTGAGCCGGCCCGCGCGCCCGGCCGATCAGTCCTTGAGCGGGTAGTCGCTGGCCGAGACGCGGCCGGCGCCCAGCCCCAGCGCCACGGCCGTGACGGCCAGCAGCACGAGCGCGGCGCTCCACGGCTGCATCCACTCGACCTGCTCGCTGCTGAGCACCTGCGAGATCAGGTCCGCCGGGTTGAGGCTGGGCACGGCCGCCTCGCTGGAGGCACGCACGCGCTCGCTGAGCGCGCCGAAGCCGGCGTCCGCCCCGCGGTGGAAGAGGCTCAGCACGTGGTGCACCAGCGACAGGCGCTGCATGGTGCCCGAGGCCTCGCTCATGAAGCCGTCCACGAGGAAGACGTAGACCAGGCCGGCGATGATGCCGCGGCGGAACCAGGCGCTGAGCAGGCAGGTGACGGCCCCGAAGGCCAGCACGCCCAGCGCCACGGCCGGCACCAGCGCCCAGGCCGCGGCGGAGGGCAGCGGCAGGCCCGCCACGCCCAGCGCCACCAGCGGCGGCACCAGCGCCACGGGGATGGCCACGGTCACGGCGGCGCAGAAGCGCGCGAGGTAGAGCGTGCGGCGCGCGATGGGGCGCACGAGGTGGAACACCAGCGTGCGCTCGCCCACCTCGCGCGAGAAGCAGCCCGCCACGAGCACCAGCGCCGCCAGCGGCACGGCCGAGGGCAGCAGCGCGTCCTTGAGCGCGCTCCACAGCTGGTAGGCGGCCTCGTCGGTGCTGGCCTCGCGGCCCGAGGTGCCGTGCACGCTGAA